>NZ_JBFBGK010000002.1:0-191021 GCF_040684615.1 Streptomyces sp. NPDC089919 | reverse complement strand
GGCCCGGCCGCTGCGCGGAGCCAGACCCCACCCCGCCCCTTCCCGAAACCGGTGGGCTCCGCCCCCGGATCCCCCGTACCGCCGCTGCGCGACGGTGCGCTCAAACGCCGCGCGGCTGGGTGGGCCCGCACCGCCGCTGCGCGACGGTCGCCTCAAACGCCGGCGGGGCTGGGATCGGGTGAGCGAGGAGCGGCAGGGGTCAGACGGTTGTCGGGGAGAGGAGGGTGCGGCCCTCGGGGTAGGTGCGGGCTTCCTCGGGGAGGGGGGAGGGGCGGGTGGTGAGGAGGACCGTGAGGGTGCCGGTGCGGGGCGCGGCGGGGGCCGGGGTGGCGCCCAGGCGGCGCAGGGCCTGGGCGGCGACGGCGTCGGCGGAGCCGTGGAAGGTGTACGGCACGCCGCCGGGGCGGGCGTCGAGCGCGCTCCGGATGGCGTCCGAGACGAGTTCGTAGTGGGTGCAGCCGAGTACGACGTCCGTCACATCGGCCGGCGTGAGCGCGGCCGCCGCGGCCACGCAGCGCGCCACGGCCGCCTCGTCGGCCCACTGCACGGCGTCCGCGAGACCGGGGCACGGCACCTCGGTGACCTCGACGCCGCCGGCGAACTCCCGGATCAGGCCCCGCTGGTAGGGGCTGCCGGTGGTCGCCGGGGTGGCCCAGATGGCGACCTTGCCGCCGCGCGCGGCGGCCGGCTTGATCGCGGGCACGGTGCCGATGACGGGGATCTCCGGCTCCAGCTCCTCCCGCAGCGTGTCCAGCGCGTGCACCGAGGCCGTGTTGCAGGCGACGATCAGCGCGTCCGGCTTCTGCTCGGCGGCGGCCCGGGCCACGATCAGCGCCCGCTCGGTCAGCGAGGCGGGCGTCCGGGGTCCCCAGGGCATCCCGTCCGGGTCGGAGGAGAGCACCAGATCGGCGTCCGGTCGCAGCCGGCGCACCGCGGCGGCGGCCGCCAGCAGGCCGATTCCCGAGTCCATGAGCGCGATCTTCACCGGGCCACCTTAATCGACGCGCCCGACATGCCCCGCGTGCCCTTGCGGTGACGGCCCCGTCCGGCAGACTGCGACGGATGACCGTCGTCGCGTTGCTCTCGCTGGCCGTCTGGCTGTGGCTGCTGCTGTGCCAGGGGATGTTCTGGCGGACGGACGTCCGGCTGCCGCCGCGCCGGGAGCCGCAGCGCTGGCCGTCGGTGGCGATCGTGGTGCCGGCCCGGGACGAGGCCGCGGTGCTGCCGCTGAGCCTGCCCTCGCTGCTCGCCCAGTGCTATCCGGGCGAGGTGGTGGTCCACCTGGTCGACGACGGCAGCACCGACGGCACCGGCGCCCTCGCCCTGCGGTTGGCGGCCGAGGCGCCGGGGCTGCCGCTCACGGTCAGCTCGCCGGGCGAGCCGGACCCGGGCTGGACCGGCAAGCTGTGGGCGCTGCGGCACGGCATCGCGCTGGCCCGGTCCGCCCCGCAGGGCGAGCCGGAGTACCTGCTGCTGACCGACGCGGACATCGCGCACGAGCCGGACAGCCTGCGCGAGCTGGTCGCCGCGGCCGAGTCGAACGGGCTGGACCTGGTCTCGCAGATGGCCCGGCTGCGGGTGGCGAGCTTCTGGGAGCGCCTGGTGGTGCCGGCCTTCGTCTACTTCTTCGCCCAGCTCTACCCCTTCCGCCGGATCAACCGGCCGGCCGCCCGGACCGCCGCCGCGGCCGGCGGCTGCGTGCTGCTGCGGACGGAGACCGCGGTCCGGGCGGGGGTGCCGGAGTCGATCCGGCAGGCGGTGATCGACGACGTCTCGCTCGCCCGGGCCGTCCAGGCCGGCGGCGGGCGGATCTGGCTGGGGCTGGCGGAGCGGGTGGACAGCGTCCGTCCCTACCCGGCCCTGTCCGATCTGTGGCGGATGGTCTCCCGGAGCGCGTACGCCCAACTCCGCCACCGGCCGGTCCTGCTGGCCGGTACGGTCGCCGGACTGGCGCTGGTCTACCTCGCTCCCCCGCTGACCCTGGCCGCCGGGCTGGCGGCGGACCGCCCGGTGGCCGCCTGGGCGGGCGGGCTGGCCTGGCTGGTGATGACGGGCACCTACCTGCCGATGCTGCGGTACTACCGGCTGGGTCCGGCCCTGGCCCCGCTGCTGCCGTTCACCGCGTTCCTGTACCTCCTGATGACCGTGGACTCGGCGGTGCAGCACTACCGGGGCCGCGGGGCGGCCTGGAAGGGGCGCACCTACCCGCGGCCCAGTGACGCCTGAGCCGCCGCGCCGCGCTCCCGGCGGCCCCGGACCCGTCAAATCCGCGCCAAAACACGGCGTCACGGACCGCGACGTCGATTTGACAAAGCGTCAGCGTTCTGGACTTACCGGGCGGTACGAGTGGGAACAGAGGGGGACGGAGGTGACGAAACGTTCACGCGTGCGTCAAGTGAACGGAGCTCCACTGACCTGCGAATTCGCAGGTCATCGCGGTGTTCCCGGAGCCGGGCTATAGACCGGGTGAACCAGTGGGCTTAACTTATGTCCATGACGTCCCCCCGCGCCTCTTACGGCGGCGGTTACTACTCCGCGCCGTCCTTCCCGGACACCCCCATCTACGACTCCCTGGTCGCCGAGCGGGGCACTCCTCAAATCGCGCCGATCCGGGTGCCCGCCGCGTACGAACCGGCTGGACACGGCTATCCGGTCAGCAACAACCTCCCCGCGCTCCCGGCCGCCCTCCCGGCGCTGCCGGCCGCGCCGGTCCCGGCTTACCAGAGCGGCGGCTCCACGGGCGGGTACGGCTACCCGTACCAGCAGCAGGCCCCGGCGCCGATGCCGCTGCAGCAGGCGCCCGCGCCCTACTTCCCGCAGCAGCAGCCGCAGCGCGGCTACGCAACGCAGCAGCCCCCGCGGCCGGTGGCCACCACCGGCTACGAGGCGATGCGCCCGGCCGCCCCGCGGCCCGTCCCGGCCCAGGCGCCGGCCCCGGCCGGTTACGAGGACCAGTACGGCCGCCCGTACCCCGGGCGCGGCTACTGAGCGGACCGTCGAGCCGGCCGCCCGCGGGGGTGCGGCCGGCGGCTTCGGGGGCTTCGGGCCGGGCTGACCACCTGGCAGGATTGCCCCCATGCCGACCCTGCGCGTACAGGCGCTCCACATCCATCCGGTCAAGTCCCTCGGGGGCGTGGCCCCCGAGGTGATGACCGTGGAGCCCTGGGGGCCCGCCGGCGACCGCCGGTGGGCCGTGGTCGACGCCGACGGCAAGGCGGTGACCCAACGCGAGCAGCCGCGGCTGGCGTTGGCCTCGGCGCGGCCGCTGGCGGACGGCGCGGTCGCGGTCGCGGCACCGGGCATGGACCCGCTGGAGATCCTGCCGCCGACGGTGATCGAGCTGGTGCCCTTCATCCTCTTCGGGAAGAAGATCGAGGCGGCGCTCGCGCACGACGCGGCGCACGACTGGTTCAGCGCGTTCCTCGGCGCCCCGGTACGCCTGGTCCACCTGGACCGGCCGGACCTGCGGCGCCTGGTGAACCCTGACTTCGCGCTGCCGGGCGAGACGGTCAGCCTCGCGGACGGCTTTCCGGTGATGGTGGCCAACTCGGCTTCGCTGGACGCCCTCAACTCGCTGATCGCCGAGGGCACTCGGGCCGAAGAGGGCCCGCTCCCCATGAACCGCTTCCGCCCCAACGTGGTCGTCTCCGGCGCTCCGGCCTGGGCCGAGGACCACTGGCGGCGGCTCGCCGTCGGCGGGGTGGAGTTCCGGGTGGCCCGCACCTGCGGCCGGTGCGTGATCACCACCACCGACCAGGCGACCGCCGAACGCGGCAAGGAGCCGCTGCGCACCCTGGCCCGGCACCGGGCCGAGGGCAAGCGCCTGATCTTCGGCCAGCTCCTGGTGCCGGTGGCGACCGGCACGGTCCGGCTGGGCGACGAGGTGCGCGTCCTGGACTGACCCGTACGACGGACCGGCTCGACGAACGGTCCAGGTTCAAGCAACCCCCCGACGAACGGGAACCGGCTGACCTCCGGGTTCGTTCAGGAGGGGGCTCCCGCGTCCGCCGCCCCGGATGCGCGGTCGGCGGCTTTGGGGGACGCTGGGGCGGAGGCGAAGGGGGTGCCGTACCGTGCGTACAGCCATGGGCGTCTGGCGCTGGCGGCGCAATCCGCTGCGCAGGAAGACCGATCTCGTCGAGGCCTGGGTGGCGCTGACCGCCCTCTTGTGCCTCCTGTTCGCCGCCCCCGCCGCGGGGTGGCTGGCCGGCCTGCGGGTGGACGGCACGCTCCAGCAGGCGGTGCACGCCCAGCGGGCCGAGCGGACCCTGGTGCACGCCACCGTCACCCGGCCCGCGGCGCTCTCGCCCGGGGCCGTCAGCGCCGAGCCGGCGGCCCGGCAGCAGTCCCCCGCGCATCCGCGCTTCCGCGCCTCCTGGACGGCCCCCGACGGCAGCCGGCACTCCGCCACCCTGACCGCCGCGGGCAGTCGACCGCCGGTGCCCGGGCGGCAGTTCACGCTGTGGACCGACGACCACGGCCGGGTCGTCAACCCGCCGCTGGACTCCGCCACCGCCGCCGCGCACTCGGCCCTGGCGGGCTTCGCGGCCGCCGCGGCGGTCGCCGCGCTGGTGGACACCCTGCGCCGGCTGGTCGTACGCCGGCTCACCCATCGGCGGTACGCGGCCCTGGACCGGGCGTGGGCCGCGGCCGGACCCGACTGGGGCCGGACGGGCGCGGGCAGCTGACCTGGCGACCCCCCGGCCCCGCGCGCGCTACGGTGGAGCGGCCCGCGGCGGAACGCACGCCGCGCGCGCAGGGACTTCAGTACGAAGCGGGGGCACGGCAGCACCATGGCACAGGGCACGGTCCAGGTCACGTACGGCGGTACCTCGCGATGGCGGCGACGGACCGGTGAGTACCCGACGCTGGCCGCGGCGCTGGCCGCGGCGGGCGACGGCGACGTCCTCTCCCTCTCCCCCGGCACCTACCGGGAGAACCTGGTGGTCCGTCATGCCGTCGTGCTGCGCGGGCCGGAGGGCTCGGCCGGCTCGGTGCGGATCGCCCCGCCGGACGGGGTCGCGCTGACCCTGCTGGCCTCGGCCGTCCTCCAGGACCTGCGGGTGGAGGGCCAGGACACCGCGGCCCCCGCGCTGCTGGTGGAGGACGGCGCCCCCGAGCTGACCGACCTGCGGGTGGTGACCCGCTCCTCGGCGGGGATCGAGGTGCGCGGGGCCGGCCGGCCGGTGGTGCGCCGCTGCACCGTCGACAACCCGGCCGGGGTCGGCATCTCCCTGCTGGACGGCGCGGGCGGGGTGTTCGAGGACTGCGAGGTGGTCTCGGCCGGGCAGAGCGGGATCTCGGTGCGCGGCGGCGCGCATCCGCGGCTGGAGCGGTGCCGGGTGCACCACGCCTCCGGCGCGGGCCTGTGCGTCACCGGCGAGGGCTCCGGGCTGGAGGCGCTGGGCTGCGAGGTGTACGAGATCAAGGGCGCGGGCGTGCAGATCACCGGCCGGGCCGCGGCCCGGCTCACCGACTGCTCCGTGCACCGCACCTCGGCCGACGGGGTCACCCTGGACACCGACGCGGTGCTCTCGCTCGACGGCTGCGACATCCACGACGTCCCGGAGAACGCCGTGGACCTGCGCTCGCGTTCGGTGCTCACGCTCAGCCGCACCACGGTGCGCCGGTTCGGCCGCAACGGCCTGTCCGTGTGGGACCCGGGCACCCGCGTGGAGGCGTACGGCTGCGAGATCCACGACAGCACGGGCGACTACCCCGCGGTGTGGATCAGCGACGGGGCCGGCGCCAAGCTCGACTCCTGCCGGGTGCACGACGTCCCGGACGCGGTCTTCGTCCTGGACCGGGGCTCGCGCGCCGAGGTGGTGGACAGCGACCTGTCCCAGGTGCGCAGTACGGCCGTCTCGGTCAGCGACGGCGCCGACGCGCAGCTGGACGACTGCCGGATCCGGGAGGCCACCACCGGCGCGTGGTTCCGGGACCACGGCAGCGGCGGCACCCTCGCCAACTGCACGATCGACACCGTCCAGACCGGTGTGATCGTCACCAAGGGCGCCGATCCGGTCGTGGAGCGGTGCTCCGTGACGGAAGCGGCCGAGGCAGGTTTCTATGTGTCGGCGGGCGGCCGGGGCACCTTCACCTCCTGCCGGGTCACCGGCAGCGGCGGTTTCGGATTCCACGTGCTCGACGGCTGCCGCACCACCCTGACCCGCTGCCACACCGAGCGCTGCACCCGGGGCGGCTACGAGTTCCCCGAGGACGGACCGCTGGCCGAGGGGTGCACCGGCGACACGGCCGGTACCGGCGCAGCGGCCGCGGGCGTCCGGGTCACCGGCGGCGCGGGCGGCGGCGCGGGCGCCGCCGAGCCCCGGCCGTCCCTGACCGCCACCGCCGTGCAGAGTCCCGCCGCGGGCGGCGCCGGGGCGGGCACCGCCGCCGTACCCGAGCCGCGGGCCGCGGCCGGGCGGGTGCCGGCCGAGGTGCTGGGAGCCCTGGAGGCACTGGTGGGCCTCGAGGACGTCAAGCGGGAGGTCCGGGCGCTCACCGACATGATCGAGGTGGGCCGGCGCCGGCAGCAGGCCGGGCTCAAGGCCGCCTCGGCCCGCCGCCACCTGGTCTTCACCGGCTCCCCCGGCACCGGCAAGACGACGGTCGCCCGGCTCTACGGCGAGATCCTGGCCTCCCTCGGGGTGCTGGAGCGCGGCCACCTGGTCGAGGTCTCGCGGGTGGACCTGGTCGGCGAGCACATCGGGTCGACGGCCATCCGCACCCAGGAGGTCTTCGACCGGGCGCGCGGCGGGGTGCTCTTCATCGACGAGGCCTACGCGCTGGCCCCCGAGGACTCCGGGCGGGACTTCGGCCGCGAGGCCATCGACACGCTGGTCAAGCTGATGGAGGACCACCGGGAGGAGGTGGTGGTGATCGTGGCCGGGTACACGACCGAGATGGAGCGCTTCCTGGCGGTCAACCCCGGTGTGGCCTCCCGCTTCTCCCGCACGATCACCTTCGGGGACTACGCGCCCGAGGAACTGCTGCGGATCGTCCGCCAGCAGGCCGACGAGCACGAGTACCGGCTCGGCGAGGGGACCCCCGAGGCGCTGCTGTCGTACTTCCGCGAGCTGCCCAAGGGTCCCGGCTTCGGCAACGGCCGCACCGCCCGGCAGACCTTCGAGTCGATGGTCGAGCGGCACGCCGGGCGGGTGGCGCAGCTGGCCGACGCCGGTACGGACACGCTCACGCTGCTGTTCCCGGAGGATCTGCCGCGGCCGGTGTGAGGGGCGCCGCGGCGCGCGGGCCGGGCAGCGTGGGGTCGTCCGGGTCCGCCTGCGGCTGCGGTACCGCCAGGCGGGCCAGCAGGGCGTCCCGCTCGGCCGCGAAGACCGGGTCGGCCTGGTAGTCGGAGTGGCCCAGTACGGGTGCGGGCAGCGGGTGTTCGCGGGTCCGGCCGTAGGCGAGCGGGTCCTTGAGCGGGCCCCGGTCCACGTCCGCCAGGCCCGCCCCGGGGCCGGCCGGGTCCGGGCCGGCGTGCACCGGGCCGCCGATCGGGTCGGTGGCCCGCCACAGGTTGCGCCAGCAGTGCACCTCCCGGTGCAGGGCGGCCAGCGGTCCGGGGCCGAAGTACGCCGGGAACCAGCGCCCGTACAGCCGGCGCAGCGGTGAGCCGTAGGTGAGCAGCGCGACCCGGGCCCGCACCGGGGGCGGCAGCTGCCAGACCGCGGCGGCGGCCAACACGCTGCCCTGGGAGTGCCCGGAGATCACCAGCCGGCCGCCGGTCCGCTCGGTCCAGGAGGTCATCCGCCAGGTCAGGTCGGGCACCGCGCGCTCGGCGTAGCAGGGCGGGGCGAAGGGGTGGGCGGCCCGCGGCCAGAAGGTGCCGACGTCCCAGAGGATCCCTATGGTGCGGCGGGCGGCGGCGTCGCGGTAGGCGCGGCGGCCCCAGGTGACGAAGGCCAGGAAGCCGAAGCCGATCAGCCAGGATCCCAGGGCCTGGGCGCCCCGGGCCGCGGCCTCCAGGGGCGGGTACGCGCCCTTCGCGGCCTCGCCCGGCACCGCGTCGGTGAGCCGGGCCCCGGCCAGGGCGCCCGCGCCGAGCAGCAGCGTCACCCCGGCGACGGCGGCGACGAACCACGGCGCGGTGTCGGTCAGGGCCGCTGCCGTCCGGGCGCCCGCGATGGTGCGGCTGCGGGCCTCCTGCGGCTCCTCGCCCGGGTACTCGGCGGCGACGGCGGGGGCCAGCCGGCGCCGGGCGAGGGCCCCGCGCACCCCGAACCAGCCGGCCAGGGCGAGCAGCACCAGCAGGACCGGCGGCAGCACGGCGGCCTGCCAGGAAAGGAGCACGGGCGGCCCGGCGAGCGGGCTGCCCGGCTCGCCCGGGCTCGCGCCGCCGTCCAGCCAGTCGGCCACCCACTGGGCCACCCCGCCGGTCATCACCCCGCCCAGGGCGCAGGCGAGCATGGCGACGGCCGGGCCGCCCAGGCCTGCGAGGGCGGCCCCCGGATCGGGGGCCCGGCGGTGCAGCCGGCGGGCCGCCCCGGCCAGGGCGAGCACCAACAGGCCCTGGAGGAGCATCAGGAGGCCGAAGCTGCGGTCGCCGGGCAGCCGGCCCTCCGCGCTCCAGCCCGGCCGGGACCGGGCCGCGTACCCGAGGACCACGACGAGCAGGCCGAGCGCGCAGCCCGGCAGCGCCCTGACCACGGCCCGGTCGAAGCGGTCGTCGGCCCGGCCCTCGCTGCGGCCCCGGCGGCAGACCACGGCCGTGCAGACCACCAGGCCCAGGACGGTCAGGGCCTCGGCGGCGCGGCCGGCCAGGGCCCAGCCGGGGCTGCCGGCCGGCCCCCGGTCGTGCCGGGCGGGGGCGCCGGCCAGGGCCGCGGCGACGGTCAGCAGTCCGGCGGCGGTGTGGGCGGCGCGCAGCCGGGCGACCAGCCGGCGGCCGTACCAGAAGCCGGGCCGGCCCAGCGCGGGGATGCCGGCCCGGTCCTCGTCCGGGTCCTCGGGCCAGCTCCCGGTGGCGGGCGGGCGCTGCGACTCGTACGCGCTCCAGGTGCGGTGGGAGAGGTACCACAGGAGGCCGGTCAGGGCGGCGGGGACCAGGGCGGCCAGCGCGAGCCGGCGGCCGGGCGCGGACCACCACCCGCCGCCGGCGGGCTCCAGGGGACCGAGCCAGGAGCGGCCGGCCGTGCAGCGCGGGCTGCCGGCGCACTGCCAGGCGACCAGGTCCAGGGCGACCTCGCAGGCGGCGGCGGTGAGCAGGACGGTCAGACTCAGCGCCAGCAGCCGGACCAGGACGCCGTACGCGCGCACGGTCCGGCCGCCGGGGGCGGCGGCCGGGCGGGCCCAGTGGGCGAGGTTGGCGACCATGAAGGGCAGGAGCAGCAGCCACAGGGCGCGGGTGCCGTTGCCGGAGGTGAGCCGGGACCAGACGTAGGCCTCGGGGACCGGCCGGCCGGGGAAGCGCTCGGGGCGGGTCTCGGCGTCGGCGTCGTCGGTGCGGCGGAAGACGGCGGCGGTGGCGTCGCCGGTGATCCGGACGGTGCGCGGGTCGTCCAGCAGCGCGGCGGGGTCCGCGCCGCCGACGCCGTGCACCAGCAGTTCCAGTGCGGCCGGGGCCGGTTCCCGCGGGACGGCGGGCCCGGGGTCAGGGGTCACGGCGGCACCTCCGGTCCGTGCGGCGGGTCCTGGGCGGGGCGCCGCGGAGAGCGGCGCAGCGCGTCCCACCAGCATCCCGCCGGTCGGGGCGGCTGCCCAGTATCCGGGGGCGCGCAGACATCTGACGCTCCGCCAGCTAGGCTGCCGGCCGTCCCTTTCGCTCTTGTCTCACTTATCTGGGGGTGTTGGCGTCATGGCTCGCCGACTGAGGCCCGTCGGGATCGACTTCATCGAGTCCGCACCGGTGCGGCTGGTCTTCGCCACCGGGGCCGCGGCCCCGCCGGAGGCGGTCTACCGCGCCCTGGCCGAGGACGTGACCGGCTGGCCCCGGTGGTTCCGGGCGGTCTCCCTCGCCCGCCCCACGCACGGCGGCGCGGGCCGGGAGGTACGGCTGGTGGGCGGGGTCCGCTTCCAGGAGACGGTCATGGCGGCGGACCCCGAACTGCGCTACGCCTACCGCGTGGACGAGACCAACGTCCCCGGGCTGCACGCCCTGCTGGAGGAGTGGCGGCTGGCCCCGGCCGGCACCGGCACCCGCGTCCAGTGGACCTTCGCCGCCGCCGGCTCGGCCCCCTTCCGGCTGGGCCTGGGCGCCGCCCGGGCGGGCCTGGGGCGCTCCTTCCGCGACGCGGTCAAGACCCTGGACCGCCGGCTCGCCGCTGCCCGGACCCCCTGACCCGGCCCCCCGACCGGGACCGCCCGGACCGCACCCGCGGGCTCCGGCCGGGCCCGCCGCCGAGTCGGGGGATAACGCTGCGCGACGCCCTGCGGGTGCCCCAGGATGTTCCCTGTCGGTGCGAGGGGGGACCGTTGCCGGTCCCGGCGTGTGGGGGCGTGCGTGGGAGAGCTCATTGCGATGGACCTCGGGGACGGCGGCACCGCCGCACCGGTGGTCTTCGAGGTGGACGAGAAGCTGGTGTCGGAGTCCGACCTGGAGCTGGCCGCGGCCGGCGGCTTGGCGGGCCGGGCCCGGGTGTCCGTGCGCGAGGCGCTGGACCAGGTGCGTCCGACGCTGGCCGAGGTGGCCCGGACCGTCCGCGAACTGGCCCCCGACGAGGCGGAGATCGAGTTCGGGCTGAAGATGGGCGGCGAGACCGGGGTCGTGGTCGCCAAGGGGACGGCCGAGGTGAACTTCGCCGTCCGGCTCGTCTGGCACCGCTCCTGACCCGGATGGCGGCCCGTCGCGAGGGGTTCGTCGTCAAGATCCGCCTCGGCAGCACCGGCACCGCCGTCGGGGTCGGCTTCGTCGTCTCCGAGAAGCACATCGTCACCTGCGCGCACGTCGTCAACGTCGCGCTGGGCCGGCCGAAGGCCGAGCCCGGACGGCCCGCCGAGACGGACCGGGTGCAGGTGGAGTTCGTGCTGCTCGGCGACGCCGAGGGCGCTCCGCTGCGCAACTGCCGGGTGGCCGCCTGGGATCCGCCGCCCGGCGGCCACGGCCCGGGCCGGGACGTGGCCGGTCTGGTGCTGGTCGGCGGCGACACGCTGCCGGTGGGCGCGGGCCCGGCCCGGCTGGTGGACCCGCGGGCCGGGCTGGCCGACGGGCGCACCGCGGCCGTCTTCGGCTACCCCGGCACTCCCCCGCGCGGCACCAACGGCGCCTGGAGTTCCTGCGTGCTGCGCGGGGCGGTGGGCGGCGGCCTGGTCCAGCTCGACACCGCGAGCGAGTCGGCGTTGCGCACCCAGCCGGGCTACAGCGGGGCCCCGGTGATCGTCGCCGACCGCTTCGGGGACGCGGTGGCCGGGATGCTGGCGGTGGCCAGCCGGGGCGGCGAGAACGCCGACGCGTACGCCGTGCCGCTGCCGGAGGTGGCGGCGGCCTGGCCGCAGGTGCTGGAGCGCAGCGTGCTGCCGCCCTGCCCCTACCGGGGACTGCGGGCCTTCACGGCCGCCGACGCCCGGGACGGGGTGTTCGTCGGCCGGGAGCGGGAGGTGGAGCGGCTGCGCGACATGATCCGCAGCCAGCCCTTCGTCGTGGTCACCGGGCCCTCCGGGGTGGGCAAGTCCTCGCTGGTGGCCGCCGGGCTGGAGCCGGCCCTGGCCGCCGACGGCTGGGCGGTGGCCTCCTTCCGGCCCGGTACGGCGCCGTACGACGCACTGGCCCGGGCACTGCTGGAGCTGGAGCACCCCGGCGCCGGGCACAGCCTGGAACAGCTCGAGGGCCGCGCCCGCGCGCTGCGGGAGGAGGGGTTCTGGCCGGTGGCGACCCGGCTGGCGGTGCTGACCGGACGCTCGCTCGCCCTGGTCGGCGACCAGTTCGAGGAGGTGCTGAGCGGGGCGGACCCCGGGCGGACGGCCCGGTTCCTGGAGCGGCTGCTGCCGCCGCCGGACGCCCCCGAGGACTCCCCCGTGCGGCTGGTGTGCACGCTGCGGGCGGACTTCCTACCGGACCTGCTGGAACTGCCGGCGGTCGGACCCCGGCTCCAGGACCGGCAGTTGAACGTCTCCCCGCTGGACGAGACCGCCCTGACCCGGGTGATCGTCGAGCCGGCGGAGCTGGCCGGGGTGGCGTACAGCCCGGGGGTGGCGGAGGCGATCGCGGCCGAGGCCGCCAAGGCCGCGGGCAGCCTGCCGCTGCTGGAGTTCGCCCTCACCGAGCTGTGGCCGATGCAGCAGGACCGGCGGATCACCTTCGACGCGTACCACGCGCTCGGCGGGGTCTCCGGCGCCCTCAACCGGCACGCCGAGGACGCCTACCGGGCGCTGGCGCAGCAGTTGGAGGAGGCCAGGATCCGCCGGGTGCTGCTGGCGATGGTCCGGGCCCGGGGCGGCGCGAGCAGCGCGGTGCGGGTGACGGCCCGGCGCGAACACCTGGGCCGGGACTGGCACATCGCGCAGCAGCTGGCCGAGCCGGACCGGCGGCTGGCGGTGCTCGGCAGCACCGGACCGGACACCGCGGAGATCGCCCACGAGGCGCTGATCCGGGAGTGGCGGCGGCTGGCCGAATGGGTGGACGAGGACGCCGAGTTCCAGCAGTGGCTGGCCGTGGTGGAGGAGCGGGCCGCGGACGGCGACCTGCTGTCGGCGACCCGGGTGCAGGAGGCCGGCCGCTGGCTGGGCGAGCGCAGCGCGGACGTCCCGGAGCTGATGAAGGAGTTCGTGGACCGCAGCGCCGCCGCGATCGTCATGCAGCAGCGCACCGAGGTGGAGCTCACCAAGTACCAGGAGGTCGCCGCGCAGTTGCAGCAGCGCTCGGCGATGCTGGAGGAGCTCAACGAACTCCTGACCGTCTCCATCCAGCAGAAGAGCCAGTTCCTGGCCACCATGTCGCACGAACTGCACACCCCGCTCAGCGCGTTGATCACGGTCGCCCGGGACCTGGCCGACGACCGGGAGCGCACCCTGACGCCGAAGCAGGCCGAGTACGCCGAGGTGATCCTGGGCGCCGGGAACAACCTGCTGCGGCTGCTCAAGGACATCCTCGACCTGCACTACGCGGAGAGCGGCCAGCTGGACATCGTGCCCGGGCCGGTGCCGTTGCTCCAGCTGGCGGACCAGCTGGACGCGGTCTTCCAGCCGCTGTGCGGGAAGAAGGGCCTGGAGTTCGAGATCCGGCTGCGGCCCGGCCTGCCGGAGACCTTACGCAGCGACGAGCGGCGGCTGCTGCAGATCCTGGGGAGCCTGCTCGCCAACGCGGTGACCTTCACCGAGCACGGGTCGGTGCTGCTGGACGTCCGCCCGGCCGGGACGGAGGTCCCGTTCCAGGTGCGCGAGCGGCTGGCCGACGGGCCGGGGCCGGTGCCCGAACTGGTCGCCTTCCGGGTGGCCGACACGGGCGTGGGCATCCCGGACGGCAAGCTCCAGGTGGTCTTCGAGGCCTTCGCGCACGCCGGCCGGGCCGGCGACGGCAGCCCCGCGGGGCCGGGCCTGGGGCTCCCGGTCAGCCGGGAGATCGCCCGGCTGATGGGCGGCGAGATCCACGCCGTCAGCCAGGCCGGCCGGGGCTCGGAGTTCACGCTCTACCTTCCGCTGGTGGCGGACCGGACCGAGGCCCCGGTCCGGCCGGTGCCGCCCTTCGCGCCGTACGACCGGGAGCCGGCCGAGCACGGTGCGGCGGCGCCCGCGGACCGGTTCGCCGGGCAGCGGGTGCTGGTGGTGGACGACGACGCCATCGCGGGCTTCGCCCTGGCCGCCGAGTTCGAGCGGTACGGGCTGCGGGTGGCGTGGGCGGACGGGATGGCCTCGGCGCTGCACGAGGCCGCCGACCCGGCCACCGCGCTGGTCCTGGTGAACGTCTCGGCCCGGGGGGTGGACGGGCCGGCCCTGGTCGGGGCGCTGGCCGGGCCGGCGCGGCCGGGGCCGCTGCCGGTGGTGGCCTTCGACCGGCGGGAGCTGCCGGGATCGGCCGAGCGGGCGCTGGCGGCCGGCGCGGCGGACTGGTTCCCGGACCGCTCGGTGCGCCCGGAGCGGCTGCTGCCGGTCATCCGGCGCCGGCTGCGGCAGCCGGCGGCCGAGGGCGGCGGGGAGGGTCCCGCCGTCCCGGCCGGTCAGCCGTGACGGCCGCTCAGGCGCCCGGTTCCCGCCAGACGCCGGTGGCCAGCAGCGTCTCGAGGGTCTGCGCGTACGGGGCGAGGTCCAGGCCCTGCGCCTGGACCCAGGCGTCGGAGTAGTACTTGTCCAGGTACCGGTCGCCCGGGTCGCACAGCAGCGTCACCACGCTGCCGGTGCGGCCCTCGGCCACCATCTCGGAGACGATCCGCAGGGCGCTCCACAGCCCGGTGCCGGTGGAGCCGCCCGCCTTGCGGCCGATCGCCGCCTCCAGGGCCCGGCAGGCCGCGACGCTGGCCGCGTCGGGGACCTTCATCATCCGGTCGATCGCGCCGGGCACGAAGCTGGGCTCCATCCGGGGGCGGCCGATGCCCTCGATGCGCGAGCCGCAGTCGCTGTGGGCAAGCGGGTCGTGCTGCGTCCAGCCGTCGAAGAAGCAGGAGTTCTCCGGGTCCGGGACGCAGATGCGGGTGTCGTGCTGCATGTAGTGCACGTAGCGGGCGATGGTGGCCGAGGTGCCGCCGGTGCCCGCGGTGGCCACGATCCAGGCCGGTTCGGGGTACCGCTCCAGGCGCAGTTGCTGGTAGATCGACTCGGCGATGTTGTTGTTGCCGCGCCAGTCGGTGGCCCGCTCCGCGTAGGTGAACTGGTCCATGTAGTGGCCGCCGGTCTCGGCGGCGAGCGAGGCCGACTCGTCGTACATCTTCATCGGGTCGTCGACGAAGTGGCAGCGGCCGCCGTGGAATTCGATCAGCCGGCACTTCTCGGCGCTGGTGGTGCGGGGCATCACCGCGATGAAGGGCACGCCGATCAGCTTGGCGAAGTACGCCTCGGAGACGGCGGTGGAACCGCTGGAGGCCTCGATCACCGGGCGGCCGGGCCGGATCCAGCCGTTGCAGAGCGCGTACAGGAAAAGGGAGCGCGCCAGACGGTGCTTGAGCGAGCCGGTCGGGTGGGTGGACTCGTCCTTCAGGTAGAGGTCGATCCCCCACTCCTCGGGCAGCGGGAAGCGCAGCAGGTGGGTGTCGGCGGAGCGGTTCGCGTCGGCCTGGACCTTGCGCACGGCCTCCTTGAGCCACGCCCGGTACTCCGCATCGCTGCGGTCCACGTCCACCGTCGCGAGCGGGGCGGCGACCCCGGACTGTCCGGTCGTACTCATGTTCCGTACTCCTCCGTGCGTTCGTTCCCCCTGCTGCGCAATGTACCTCTCCCACCTGCGCAAACGCTCACTTTGGGGATCCATGCGGATCGCTTTGAGGGCGGTTCCGGAACGGGCCGGGCCGGCCCGGGCACACGGCCGAAGAGACCCTTGCACGCCCCCTGGTGCACCGGGCCCGGGCGCGGCAGACTGCCTCTGTCGAAGGGGGATCCGACCATGGCCGACCCAGACTTCAGCGCCATCGGCGTCCGGATCGAGCGCTGGCCGCGCGCCCTGACCCGGGCGGGCAAGGTCCTCATCCGTGACGGCCGGCTCGAGCTGCTGACCAGCGGTGACCGCGAGATCGACAGCGCGCCGCTGCGCGCGGTCCGCGCGGTCCGCACCTGGCCGGCCCGCCGGGGCGGCGCGGTGGCCCGCATCAACGGCCGGCGCTACCGGCTGCGGCTGCCGGCCACGCGCTTCGTGGAGGCCGTCCAGCGGGCCCGGGCGGCGCCGCACTGACGGACCGCGGGGCCGGTACCGCGAGTTGCGCGGGACCGCCCACCGGGTGACGCTGGATGGCGTCACCCAGGGTGCACCTTCGGTGACGGTGTGAACCGGGCCGTTCGCGGCCGGACCGCCGGGGCCCCGGGTGGCACCGGGCGGCCGGGCACCGGATCACATGCGGTAACCGCCTTCGCGGTCAGCACGTGCTGGATCGGATCGTCGTCTTCTTCCGGACCTCATTTCGGGGAGTCGCAGCCGTGATCAGTCATCGAAGCAGGCACTGCGCAGTGGAGCTCCAAGCGCTCCCGGCGCGGATAGGGCAAGTGCGCAGAATCGTTTCTGCACAACTGCGTTACTGGCAGCTGGACCCGCTCATAGACCGGGCCGCGCTGGGGGTGACGGAGCTCCTGAGCAACGTCCACCGCCACGCGGCGCCGGACAAGTCCTGCACCGTCGAGCTGGAGCTGAAGCTCGACCGGCTCACGGTCTCGGTGCGCGACCGGGACCCACGGCTGCCGCAGGTGCGCACCGCGGACCCGCTGGAGACCTCGGGGCGCGGGCTGGCCCTGCTGGAGGCCGTCAGCGAGTCCTGGGGCGCCCGGCCGCTGGCCGCCGCCGAGGCGGCGGACGGCCGGGGCGGGAAGGTCGTGTGGTTCGTCCTCCCGGTGGCCGTGGCCGCTCCCCCGCCACTGCGGCCGGTGAGCATCCTCCACCCGGACCCCGAACGCACACCACTCACCCGCTCGGGCGTACGCCTGGCAGCTGCACTCGCGCCGTCGTGAGACGGGTGGCCACCCGCCGGCCCCACCTGCGACTCCGGCGACCGTTCACGGCTGGCGCGTCCAGCCTGGCCGGCGCCTACTCGCCCACCGCAGCCAGCGTCCCCAGGGGGTCGTCCAGGACCGGTTGCCAGGCCAGTTCGGCGGCGCCGACGAGGCTGTTGTGGTCGAGGGTGCAGGGCAGGATCGGCACGCCCCCGCTGCGGCCCCACAGGCTGCGGTCGGCGACCACGGCGCGCAGGCGCTCGGGGTCGGCGTGCAGCAGCTCGCGGTGCAGGCCGCCCAGGATGATGCGGTCCGGGTTGAGGATGTTGACCAGGCCGGCGAGCCCGAGGCCGAGCCGGTCGATGAGTTCCTCCGTGGCGTGCCGTACGGCCGGGTCGGCGTACTCGGTGCGCAGCAGGTCGCGGGCCTGCTGGAGGAGTGAGACCTCGGGGCCGGGGTGCCGGCCGGCGGCGGTGAGGAAGGCCAGCGGGTCGGCCTCGACGTCCAGGCAGCCGCGCCCGCCGCAGTGGCAGGGGCGGCCCTCCGGGTTGACCGTGAGGTGGCCGACCTCGAGCGCCAGGCCGGAGCTGCCGGTGTGCAGCCGGCCGTCCAGGACCAGGGCGCCGCCGACGCCGCGGTGGCCGGTGGCCACGCACAGCAGGTGCTGGGCGCTGCGGCCGGCGCCGTGCCGGTGCTCGGCGAGGGCGGCGAGGTTGACGTCGTTGCCGGTGAGGGCGGGTCCCTCGATGCCGGCCGCGCGCACGCAGTCGGTGAAGATGTCCCGCACCGGGGCGCCGGCCGGCCAGGCCAGGTGGAGCGGGTTGAGGGCGGTGCCGTCCGGTTCGGCGACGGCCGAGGGGACGGCCAGCGCGGCCCCCACGCAGCGCCGGCCGCTCTTGGCGAGCAGCGCGGCGCCCGCGGCCACCACCTCGCCGAGGACCTGCGCCGGGTCGGCGGAGACGGTCACGCAGCCGGGGGCGGTGTCGACGATCCGGCCGCCGAGGCCGACCAGGGCGGCCCGGAAGCCGTCCGGGTGCACCTGCGCGGCGAGCGCCACCGGGCCCTGCTCGTCGATGGAGAGCCGGTGGGAGGGGCGGCCCTGGGAGCCGCCGGCGCCGCCGGGGCGGGAGTCGACCCGGATCAGTCCGAGCGCTTCGAGTTCGGCGGCGACGGCTCCGGCGGTGGCCCGGGTCACGCCCAGTTCGGCGGTGAGCACGGCCCGGGTGGGGGCCCGTCCGGTGTGGACCAGTTCGAGCGCCGGTCCCAGTGCTCCGCGTCCTCTTTCCAGTCTGGTCCGCGTGGACACATCCCCCACCCGCCGCGGGGCCGCTTCGCCGTTCATGACGCCGATCCTCGCATGATCCAGGGACAGACCCGCATCCGTGCCGCTCTCCGGTGGCCGGGAGCGCGGTGTCGCGGCCGGATTACGGTGGGGGGTGTGAGGTGTCACCGATGAGCGGGCTCTTCCCGCTGCCGCGCACCTCGCCGGCCCCGGGCGCGGTGCACGTGCCCGGGTGGCTCGGCGAGGACCGCCGGCGCGAGCTGGTCGCCGCCTGCCGGGACTGGGCCCGGGGGCCGGTGCCGATGCGCCGGACCCGGCTGCCCGGCGGCGGTGAGATGTCGGCCCGGACCGTCTGCCTGGGCTGGCACTGGCTGCCGTACCGGTACGCCCGTACGGCCGAGGACGTGAACGGCGCGCGGGTGGCGCCCTTCCCCGAGTGGCTGGCCGAGCTGGGCCGGGAGGCGCTGTGCGCGGCGTACGAGGACCCGGCGGCCGGTGACGGCTACGCACCGGACACCGCGCTGATCAACTTCTACGACGCGGACGCCCGGATGGGCATGCACCAGGACAAGGACGAGCGGTCCGGGGCGCCGGTGGTCTCGCTGAGCATCGGCGACACCTGCGTCTTCCGCTTCGGCAACCCGGAGGGCCGGGGCCGGCCGTGGACCGATCTGGAGCTGTCCTCGGGCGACCTGTTCGTCTTCGGCGGCCCGTCGCGGTACGCGTACCACGGCGTGCTGCGGGTGCTGCCGGGTACCGGCGACCCGGCCGCCACCGGGCTGCCGGCCGGGCGGCTCAACCTCACGCTGCGGATGACGGGGCTGGATCCCGGCCGCTGAGGTGCGGGGACGGGCCCGCGGGGGCGCCCGGTCCCCGCACCGGCGCCACCGGTCCGATCCGGCCCGCCGGGGTGCGGCCGGATCCCGCCGATCGCGGACGGGTGCTGTCACGGGCGGGTGGCAGACTCGGCCGCATGGAGATCGCTGAGCACATCAAGTACCTCGAACTGAACGGCCGTTCGCTGGCGGACGCGGCGGAGCGGGCGGGTACCGACGCCCCGGTGCCGGTCTGTCCGGGCTGGCAGGTGGCGGACCTGCTGAAGCACACCGGCGCGGTGCACCGCTGGGCGGCCCGGATCGTCGGCGAGCCGGTCCGCGAGCGCGCGGCCCAGGAGCCGGCGCCGGAGCTGTCCGGGGCCGAGCTGATCGGCTGGTTCCGGGAGGGCCACGCCGCGCTGGTGGAGACCCTGGCCGCGGCCCCGGCGGACCTGGACTGCTGGACCTTCGTCCCCGGGGTGGCGCCGCTGGGCTTCTGGGCCCGCCGCCAGGCGCACGAGACGGCCGTGCACCGGCTGGACGCGGAGTCGGCGCTCGGTGGTGCATTCTCCCCGGTGGGCGCGGAGTTCGCCGCGGACGGCGTGGACGAGCTGCTGAGCGTCTTCCACGTCCAGGCCTGGTCGCGGCTGCGGGTCCCGCAGGACGGGCCGGTCCGGGTGCTGCGGGTGCGCGCCACCGACACGGGTGCGGTGTGGACGGCCCGGATCTCCACCGAGCCGCTGTCGGTGGAGCGGACCGAGGACGGCCCGGCGGACTGCGAACTGACCGCGCCGGCCGAGTGGTTGTACGCCGCGCTGTGGAACCGCCGCCCGCTGGAGGGGTCCGCGGTGTCGGGGGACGCCTCGGTGGCGCGGCTGTGGGTGGAGAAGTCCCGGATCTAGGCGCCCTGATGTTCGCCGGGCGTCTGTGACACCCTTACGTCTATGGGGACTTCGGGGGGTACGGGCGACCCTGGCGGGCACGGCGACACCTGGGCCCGGGGGCAGACCGACCAGGAGCGGCGGGACGCGATCACGGTCGAGATCGGGTACGCCTTCGTGAGCGCCTGTCTGGCGGCGGCGCTCGTCTGGGGGGCGCTGGTCGGACCGGTGTTGCTGTTCACGCTCCCGCAGGCGGTCGAGCCCGTCCTGCTGGCCGCCGGCTACGGCCTGGCCGTGGTGGTCTTCGTGCTGCGGGTGGTCCACGTGCTGTGGCGCTTCGGCCGGCGGCGCGCGGGGGGCTGACGCCCCGGCCGCTCGAACCGGCACCGCCCCCGGACCGGCCGGGCGGCCGGTCCGGGGCTCACCGGCTCAGCCCGGGTAGGCCGCGCGCCAGGGCTCGTAGTGCGGGTTGTCCTGGCACAGTTCCATGATCTCGGTCTTCTTCTCCTTGTCGACGGGGCACACGCCGACGACGAAGCGGGTGGCCACGCCGCCGGGGAAGGCCACTTCCACCTGTGAAGCCCACTTGTGGGTGTCGCCGATGGTCTGGTTCACGTCGATCCCGCCGGGGGCGTCGATGTAGTAGTTCCATCCGCTCTTCCACCACGTCTTGTACAGGTCGTGGTCGTAGCTGGTGGAGACGAACGGCGAGGGCTGGTTGACCAGTACGTACTGCTCGATGTCGTACTGCCCGTTGATCACGTCCCGGGGCTCGAAGCCGGACTCGAAGACCACCGACGGGGGCCGGCTGTCGGAGCGGTAGAGCTGCTTGCAGTTGATCCGCCAGGACGGCGAGGGGGTGATCCGGTCCAGGTCGGTCCGGCGGTCGGTGGCGGCGAAGAGGTGGTCGGTCACCCGCGGGCAGGAGTTGGCCGGTGCGGCCAGGAAGGCCGCGGTGGCCGGGGCGGCGGGCGTGCCGGGGTGCCCCACCGGCGCGGTGTGGCCGGTGAGGGCGATGTGTGCGGCGGGGGCGGCCGCGACGGAGGTGGCGTCGGGGGTGGCGGAGGCCGCGGCGGACGGCAACACCGCGGCGGACAGGGCGAGGGCGAGGACCGCGGCACGGCGCCGCAGGACGGTGGTGAACATGCCGGTCACCCTGACGGGCGGGCGCGGCACCACCGGGGAACCTCACCCGAAGGTGAGCGTGTCAGCCCTGCCGAGACGTTTATGCAGGTGACAGGGGTGTCCCGGGTGGCGCCGGCCGGGTGCCGGACGGCGGGGCGTCAGTGCGCGGGGCCGTCCAGCAGCCCCACCGCGTGGGCGAGTCGGCCGGCCGCGTGGTCGAAGAAGGTGTCGCGGTCCTCGACGACCCGGTGGAACTGGCCGAACAGCTCGAAGGAGACCAGCCCCATCAACTGCGCCCAGGCGGCGGCCATCGCGGCCACCACCGCGGGCGGCAGGTCGGGCGCGAAGTCCGCGGCCATGCGGGCGGCCTCGGGCCGCAGCGCGTCGGGCAGCGGCGGCAGTGCGAGGCCGCGGCCGGTGTGCGCCTCGCGGACGATCGAGATCAGGACGACGGCGACCCGGGCGGCCGGCTCGACGGTGGCCTGGGGCGCCTGGTAGCCGGGTACGGGCGAGCCGTAGATCAGCGCGTACTCGTGCGGGTTGGCCAGCGCCCAGGCGCGGACGGCGCGGCAGACCTCGGTCCAGCGGGCCGTGGGCGGGAGTCCGGGGGCCGCGGCCGCGGCCCGCTCGGCCGCCTCGCCGACCGCGTCGTAGGCGTCCACGATCAGGGCGGTCAGCAGCTCGTCCCGGCTGGGGAAGTACCGGTAGAGGGCGGAGGAGACCATGCCCAGCTCGCGCGCCACGGCCCGCAGCGAGAGCTTCGCGGCGCCCTCGGCGGCAAGCTGCTTGCGGGCCTCGTCCTTGATGGCCGCGGTGACTTCGATACGGGCCCGCTCCCGGGCCCCGCGCACGGTACTCATGGCGTCAGTCTGCCACGAAGCGTGAGCAGCGCTCAATGATGCGAGCGCTGCTCACAACCGAGTGCACCGATCACGCCCCGACGTAGGCCGCCAGGTGCTGGCCGGTGAGCGTGGAGCGGTCCGCGACCAGCTCCGCGGGCGTGCCCTCGAAGACGACCCGGCCGCCCTCGTGGCCCGCACCGGGCCCGAGGTCGATGATCCAGTCGGCGTGCGCCATCACCGCCTGGTGGTGCTCGATCACGATCACCGACTTCCCGGCGTCGACCAACCGGTCCAGCAGGCCCAGCAGTTGCTCGACGTCGGCGAGGTGCAGCCCGGTGGTCGGCTCGTCCAGGACGTACACCCCGCCCTTCTCCGACATGTGGGTGGCCAGCTTGAGCCGCTGCCGCTCGCCGCCGGAGAGGGTGGTGAGGGGCTGCCCGAGGCTGAGGTAGCCCAGGCCGACGTCGGCGAGCCGGGTCAGGATGCGGTGCGCGGCCGGGGTGTGCGCCTCGCCGGCGCCGAAGAACGCCTCGGCCTCGGTGACCGGCATCGCCAGCACCTCGCTGATGTCCCGGCCGCCCAGCCGGTACTCCAGCACCGACGCCTGGAAGCGCTTGCCCTCGCACTCGTCGCACGGGGTGGCGACCCCGGCCATCATGGCCAGGTCGGTGTAGATGACCCCGGCGCCGTTGCAGGCCGGGCAGGCGCCCTCCGAATTGGCGCTGAACAGCGCGGGCTTGACGCCGTTGGCCTTGGCGAAGGCCTTGCGGATCGGGTCGAGCAGGCCGGTGTAGGTGGCCGGGTTGCTGCGCCGGGAGCCGCGGATGCCGCTCTGGTCGACCGAGACGACGCCCGCTTCCGCCGGTACCGAGCCGTGCACCAGCGAGCTCTTGCCGGAGCCGGCCACGCCGGTGATCACGGCCAGCACCCCGAGCGGGATGTCCACGTCGACCTTGCGCAGGTTGTTGGCCGTGGCCCCGCGGATCTCCAGGGCGCCCTTCGGCGTCCGGACGGACTCCTTGAGGGCGGCCCGGTCGTCGAGGTGCCGGCCGGTGACCGTGCCGCTGGCGCGCAGCCCCGCGAGGGTGCCCTCGTAGCAGACCGTGCCGCCCGCCTGTCCGGCACCGGGGCCGAGGTCGACGACGTGGTCCGCGATCGCGATCAGCTCGGGCTTGTGCTCCACGACCAGGACGGTGTTGCCCTTGTCGCGCAGCCGCAGCAGGAGGTCGTTCATCCGCTGGATGTCGTGCGGGTGCAGCCCGGCGGTCGGCTCGTCGAAGACGTACGTGGTGTCGGTGAGCGAGGAGCCGAGGTGGCGGATCATCTTGACGCGCTGCGCCTCGCCGCCCGAGAGGGTGCCCGAGGGCCGGTCCAGCGCGAGGTAGCCCAGGCCGATCTCCACGAAGGAGTCGAGGGTCTGCCCCAGCGCGGTGAGCAGGGGCGCGACGGACGCGTCCTTGATGCCGCGGACCCACTCGGCCAGGTCGCTGATCTGCATCGCGCAGGCGTCGGCGATGCTGATCCGCTTGATCTTCGAGGAACGGGCCCCCGCGCTGAGCCGGGTGCCCTCGCAGTCCGGGCAGGTGGTGAAGGTGACGGCGCGCTCCACGAAGGCGCGGATGTGCGGCTGGAGGGAGTCGACGTCCTTGGCCAGCATCGACTTCTGGAGCTTGGGGATCAGGCCTTCGTAGGTGAGGTTGATGCCCTCGACCTTGATCTTGGTCGGCTCCTTGTGGAGCAGGTCGTGCAGTTCGCGCTTGGTGTACCTGCGGATCGGCTTGTCCATGTCGAAGAAGCCGGAGCCGCCGAAGATCCGGCCGTACCAGCCGTCCATGCTGTAGCCGGGGATGGTCAGCGCGCCCTCGGACAGCGACTTGGTGTCGTCGTAGAGCTGGGTCAGGTCAATGTCGTTGACCGCGCCGCGGCCCTCGCAGCGCGGGCACATGCCGCCGGTCCGGCTGAAGGTGGCCTTCTGCGCCTTCTGGTTGCCGCGCTCGACGGTGATCGCCCCGCTGGCGTGGACGGAGGGGACGTTGAAGGCGTAGGCGCCGGGCGGGCCGATGTGCGGCTTGCCGAGCCGGCTGAAGAGGATGCGCAGCATGGCGTTGGCGTCGGTGGCGGTGCCGACGGTGGACCGCGGGTCGGCGCCCATCCGCTGCTGGTCGACGATGATCGCGGTGGTCAGGCCGTCGAGGACGTCCACCTCGGGCCGGGCCAGGGTCGGCATGAAGCCCTGCACGAAGGCGCTGTAGGTCTCGTTGATCAACCGCTGCGACTCCGCGGCGATGGTGTCGAAGACCAGGGAGCTCTTGCCCGAGCCGGAGACCCCGGTGAAGACCGTCAGCCGGCGCTTGGGGAGCTCGATGCTGACGTCCTTGAGGTTGTTCTCGCGCGCGCCGTGCACCCGGATCAGGTCGTGGCTGTCGGCGACGTGCGGCGCGGGCGACGGCGTGTCCGTCCTCGTGGCCCTGGTCATCGTGTCTCCCTCGGTGCGGGCGGTGTCCTGCGCATCATCCCCCGCATCAGTGACAGCGGCACGGGAAGGGGGACGGCGCGCAGCGCCCGGCCCGCGGGGGAAGCGGGCCGGGCGCGGCGGGGGCGCGGGGGCGGCGGTCCGGGGCGACCCCCGTCCGGTCCGGGCCGCCGCCCGCATCAGGCCAGTTCGTTGATCCGGACCAGGTTGCCCGCGGGGTCGCGGAAGGCGCAGTCGCGCAGGCCGTACGGCTGCTCGACGGGCTCCTGCACGAGCTCGGCGCCGCCCGCCCGGAGCCGGGCGAAGGTGCCGTCGAGGTCCTTGGTGGCGAGGGTGATGCGGGCGTACTCGCCCTTGGCCATCAGCTCGGCGACGGTGCGGCGCTCCTCGTCGCTGAAGCCGGGGCCGACGGTCGGCGGCTCCAGGACGATGGCGGTGCCCGGCTGCCCGGCGGGGCCGACGGTGATCCAGCGCATCTGCCCCGCGCCGACGTCGTTGCGGACCTCGAAGCCGAGGACGTCGCGGTAGAAGGCGAGCGAGGCCTCCGCGTCGGTGTGCGGGAGGAAGGTCCAGTGGATGATGAGGTCGTTGTCGTCCATGACCGCCACGCTAGGCGCGGGGCGGCCGGCCGCGCTTCTCCGATCCTGATCGATGCGGCGCCGTGGCAGACTGGCCGGGTGACCCGACCGGACCTCGACGACCTGGTACGGCTGCGGCGGGCCCGCGACCGGATGGACCGGGAGTACGCCGAGCCGCTGGACGTGCCGGCGCTGGCGCGCGGCGCGCTGATGTCGGCCGGGCACTTCTCCCGCAGCTTCAAGGCCGCGTACGGCGAGAGCCCGTACACCTACCTCATGACCCGCCGCATCGAACGGGCCAAGTCGCTGCTGCGGCGCGGGGACCTGTCGGTGACGGAGGTCTGCTTCGCGGTGGGCTGCACCTCCCTCGGGTCGTTCAGCTCGCGCTTCACCGAGCTGGTCGGGGAGAGTCCGAGCGCCTACCGGGCCCGGGACCACGAGGACGGCGCCGCCATCCCCGCCTGCATCGCGAAGATCCACACGCGGCCGGTCAGGAATCGGGAAGCGGGGCCCGGCGCCCGGTCGTAGCGTGAGGGCATGGACATCACGCTCTCCCAGTGCTTCATCGCCGTGGACGACCACGACAAGGCGATCCCCTTCTACCGGGACGTGCTCGGGCTCGAGGTACGCAACGACGTCGGGTTCGAGGGCATGCGGTGGGTGACCGTCGGGTCGCCCTCGCAGCCGGACGTCAACATCGTGCTGGAACCGCCCGCCGCGGACCCCGGCACCTCGCCGGCCGACAAGCAGGCCCTGGCGGAGCTGATGGCGAAGGGGCTGCTGCGCGGGGTGATCTTCGCGACGGAGGACTGCGACGCGACCTTCGAGCGGATCAGCGCGGCGGGCGGGGAAGTCCTCCAGGAGCCGATGGACCAGCCGTACGGGATGCGTGACTGCGCCTTCCGCGACCCGGCGGGCAACCTGCTGCGGTTCACCCAGCCGCTGAAGCGGTAGCGGCGGGCAAGGACAGGGACGGGGACGACCAGAGATCACCGCACCAAATCGAGAGCACTGCTCTTGCTTTGGTGCGGCGATCCGTGCACACTGTTCTCAAGCGAGAGCACTGCTCTCCCAATCGTCCCCGGAGGCCATCGTGACCGCCATGAACGCCCAGCCCGCCACCCCCGCTGAGCCCTCCGCCCCGGCCCCGAAGCACTACGTCCAGGCGGGCCCGATCGCCCGGCGGTTCAACGTCCTGGTCGGCAGGATGGCCCGGCACGGCATCAGCCTGGGCGGCGCCGCCGAGCTGTCCGTCCGCGGCCGCACCTCCGGGCAGCTCCAGCGCATCCCGGTCAACCCGCTCGAGCACGGCGGCGCCCGGTACCTCGTCTCCGCCCGCGGCCACTCCCAGTGGGTCCGCAACATGCGCGCCGCCGGCGGCGGGGAGCTCCGGGTCGGCCGCCGGGTCCGCACCTTCACCGCCGTCGAACTGCCCGACGCCGAGAAGGCCGACCTCCTGCGGGTCTACCTGGAGCGCTGGGGCTGGGAGGTCAACGCCTTCTTCAAGGGCGTGACCGCGAAGTCCTCCGAGGCGGAGCTCCTCGCGGCCGCCCCCGACCACCCGGTCTTCCGCATCACTCTGTCGGACTGACCGGCGCCTGCCTGCGGTCCAGCGTGTGCAGGGCCTTGCGCGCCAGCGGGTACGTCCGCACCAGTTCGCCGAGCGAGGTGGTGCCGCGGGTGATCCGCGCGAAGGCCTGCCAGGCCGGCCGGAAGCCGGTGAGCGCGGCGTGCAGCAGCCCCGGCCGGGACTCGAACAGCCGCAGCATGCGCCGCCCGACCGCCATCTCCACGCCCAGCCCGGCCTTGATGGCGAAGGCGTAGTTCAACGCCTGCCGGCGCGCGTCGACCGCGTCCGTCGCCTCCGCGATGCGCACCGCCCACTCGCCGGCCAGCCGCCCCGAGCGCAGCGCGAAGGAGATCCCCTCGCGGGTCCACGGCTCCAGCAGCCCGGCGGCGTCCCCGCAGACCAGCACCCGGCCGCGGGAGAGCGGCGAGTCGTCGGCCCGGCAGCGCGTCAGGTGCCCCGAGGACACCTCCGGTTCGAAGCCGGCCAGGCCCAGGCGGGCGATGAAGTCGTCCAGGTACCGCTTGGTGGCCGCCCCGTCGCCCTTGGCCGAGATCACGCCGACGGTGAGCGTGTCGCCCTTGGGGAAGACCCAGCCGTAACTGCCCGGCAGCGGGCCCCAGTCGATGAGCACCCGGCCCGCCCAGTCCTCGGCGACCGTGGCCGGCACCGGGATCTCGGCCTCCAGGCCGAGGTCCACCTGGTCCATGACGACGCCGACGTGGGCGCCGATGCGGCTGGCGCTGCCGTCGGCGCCGACCACGGCGCGGGCCAGCACGGTCTCGCCGTCCGCGAGCACCACGGCGACCGTGCGCCGGTCCGGCACCGCCGGGCCGTGCTGCTCGACCCGGGCCACCGCGGCCCGGGTCCGCACCTCGGCGCCGGCCTTCTCGGCGGCGGCGACCAGCGCGGCGTCGAACTCCGGGCGGTTGATGAGCCCGAAGAGGGTGGTGCGCGAGCGCCGGGTACGGGCGAACCGGCCGTCGAGCGAGAAGGTGACCGCCGAGATGCGGTCCTTCAGGGGCAGCGTGAAGCCGGGCGGCAGCGCGTCCCGGGACGGTCCGATGATCCCGCCGCCGCAGGTCTTGTAGCGGGGCAGTTCGGCCTTCTCCAGGAGCAGGACCCGACGGCCGGCCACCGCCGCGGCGTGGGCGGCGGAGGCGCCGGCCGGACCCGCGCCGACCACCACCACGTCCCACACGTCCTCGGCCCCCGGCGTCGCCGCCGGCCCGGCGGGCTCGCCCGCCGCCTCGGCCCCGGCCCCTTCCCGGGACTCCGCGGCGGGCGCCGCCTCCTGGGCGCCGTCCGCGCCGGGCGGCTGCTCCGCCCCGCCCACGGCCTCCGAACGCTGGGGCTCCTCGGCCCCCTCGGCCCGCTCCGCGCCGCCGTTTTCCCCGTGCTCGCTGCTCACGATGTGTCGCTGCTCCCGATCCCTGACATTGCTCCGATGCCGAGCGCATCCTACGGCGGACCTGCGCATGGGCCCGCTGTGGGAAGATCGGCTGTGCCTACCGGCATCCGTAGAAGTACAACGTCGCACCCATGAGGAGCGTGCCCATGTCGCCCCACCCGATCGCCGAGACCGTCGCCTCGATGATGCCCCGCGCCAAGTCGGAGCTGACCGAGCTGGTCAGGTTCCAGTCGGTGGCGGACTGGGCGCAGTTCCCCAAGAGCGAGAGCGAGGGCGCCGCGAACTGGGTCGCCGACGCCCTGCGCGCCGAGGGCTTCCAGGACGTCGCCGTCCTGGACACCCCCGATGACACGCAGTCTGTGTACGGCTACCTGCCCGGCCCCGAGGGCGCGCCGACCGTGCTGCTGTACGCGCACTACGACGTGCAGCCCCCGCTGGACGACGCCGCGTGGATCTCGCCCGCCTTCGAGCTGACCGAGCGCGACGGCCGCTGGTACGGCCGCGGCACCGCGGACTGCAAGGGCGGCTTCATCATGCACCTGCTGGCGCTGCGCGCGCTGAAGGCCAACGGCGGTGTGCCGGTGGGCGTGAAGGTCATCGTCGAGGGTTCCGAGGAGCAGGGCACCGGCGGCCTCCAGATGTACGCCGAGGCCCACCCGGAGCTGCTGGCCTCCGACGCCATCGTCATCGGCGACGCCGGCAACTTCCGCCTCGGCCTGCCGACCGTCACCGCCACCCTGCGCGGGATGACGATCGTCCGGATCCAGGTCGACACCCTCGAGGGCAACCTGCACTCCGGCGTGTTCGGCGGCGCCGCCCCGGACGCGCTGGCCGCGCTGATCCGCGTGCTGGACTCGCTGCGCGCCGAGGACGGCTCGACCACCGTCGAGGGCCTGGCCGGTGACGGCGTCTGGGAGGGCCTGCAGTACCCGGAGGGCGACTTCCGCTCCGACGCGAAGGTGCTGGAGGGCGTGGACCTGATCGGCGACGGCTCGGTCTCGGACCGGCTGTGGGCCCGTCCGGCCGTGACCGTGATGGGCATCGACTGCCCGCCGGTGGTGGGCGCGACCCCGTCGGTGCACGCCTCCGCCCGGGCGCTGGTCAGCCTGCGGGTGCCGCCGGGCATGGACGCCGCCGAGGCCAACAAGCTGCTGATGGCGCACCTGGAGGCGCACACGCCCTGGAACGCCCGTGTCCAGGTCGAGCAGGCCGGCTCCGGCCAGCCCTTCAAGGCCGACATCACCAGCCCGGCGTACGCCTCGATGGCCGCCGCGATGAAGGTGGCGTTCCCCGGCCAGGAGATGCAGGCGGCCGGCATGGGCGGATCGATTCCGCTGTGCAACACCCTCCAGGGGCTGTACCCGCAGACCGAGATCCTGCTGATCGGGCTGAGCGAGCCGGAGGCGCAGATCCACGCGGTCAACGAGAGCGTCTCGCCGAAGGAGTTGGAGCAGCTGTCGGTGGCGGAGGCGCTGTTCCTGGTGAACTACGCGGAGTCGAAGCGGGGCTGATCCCCACGGGGGCCGCCGGCCCGGGCCGAGCCCGGATCCCGGCGGCCCTTCCGGATGACAGCGCGCCTTCCGGATCCTCGCGGCCGTTCCGGATCCGGCGGGTCCGGTCCCGGACGCTGCGCTGTGAGCGGAGTCCGCGCCGGGCGAAGTCGCGCGCCCCGGGCGACCGTACGGTCGTACGGTCGCCCCATGGATCTTGTCGAGATACTTCCGCGCCTGCACCTGCTCCGTTTCCCCATCGGCCAGGCCTATCTGTGGCGGGACGGCGAGGGGGACGCCGCCGAGCTCACGCTGGTCGACGCGGGACATGCCGGCTCGGCCCCGGAGATCGAGGCGGCGGTGCGCTCCCTCGGCCTCGACCCGGCCCGGCTGCGCCGGATCGTGCTGACCCACTGCCACCGCGACCACGTGGGCGCGGCCGAGGAGTTGGCCGAGCGGTACGGCGCCCTGGTGCTGGCGCACCGGCTGGACGCGCCGGTGGTCCGCGGCGCGGCGCCGGTGCCCGAACCGGTGCTGCTCGACTGGGAGGTCCCGCTCTACGCCCACGGCCTGACCTGCCCCGAGGCCCCGCCGACCCGGGTGGACCGGGAGCTGGCGGACGGGGACGCGCTGGGCTTCGGGGACGGCGCGTACGCGGTGCACTCCCCCGGCCACACCGACGGCAGCATCGCGGTCCACCTGCCCCGGCACGGCGTGCTCTTCACCGGAGACTGCGTGGCGGGGGTGGGGCAGGTGATGCTCGGGGTGTTCAACACCGACCGGCAGCGGGCGCTGGCCTCCTTCCGGCAGCTGGCCGAGCTGGCGCCCTCGGTGGCCTGCTTCGGCCACGGCGACCCGCTGACCGAGGACACCGCCCGGGTCCTCAAAGAGGCGGCGGACGCGGCGCTCTGAGGGCGGCACCCGGCGGGCCCGGCCCGGTCAGCGGACCGGCCCGGCTCAGCCCACCGGTGTGCCCGCCTCCAGGTTGAGCACGGTCCCCCGCTCCCGGGCCCGCAGGGCCCAGCGCAGCCGCTCGTAGCGGACCGGCGGCAGCATCCCGGCCGCCTCCGACTCCGTGACGAACCGCCAGGCGCGCAGCTCGGGCCCGGGCAGCCGCAGGGTGCTCGCCTGGTCGGCGGGGAGCCGGCCGCCGTCGAAGAGGAAGCGCAGGCCGCCGTGGCCCGGCGGCCGGGGCGCCTCCCAGTCCACCACCAGCAGCCGCGGGGCCTTCGCCAGCCGGACCCCGACCTCCTCGGCGACCTCGCGCACGCCGGCCTGCGCGGGGGCCTCGCCGTCCTCGACGATGCCGCCGGGGAACTCCCAGCCGGGCTTGTAGGTGGGGTCGACCAGCAGGACCCGGTCCTGGTCGTCGAAGAGCAGCACCCCCGAGGCCAGGGTCGGGCCGGTGGGGTCGGGGGTCTGGACGATGTCGCACAGGCCCCGGGCGCCGGTGCGCAGCAGCGCGGCGATCTGCTCGGCGGTCTCGCGGGGGGTGCGGCGGCCGTTGTCCACGGCGCAGGCGTCGGCCCGCAGCCAGCGGTCCATCGCCTCCTGGTAGGCGGGTATGTGGTCCAGGGACCATTGCCGGACGCGGGTGTCGGCGTCCGGGAGGTCCGGTTCCACGCGGCTCGCGATCCGCTCCCGCAGGATCGTTTCCTCGGGGTCGAGCACGAAGTGCCGCACCGTGATCCGCCGGGCCGCGAGGGCGCCGAAGATCTCGTCCCGGTACTCCTGCTTCAGCACGGTCATCGGGACGACCAGGACCCCGCCGAGCTCGGCCAGCATGGCCGCCGCGCCCTCGATGACCAGCCGCCGCCAGATCGGCAGGTCCTGGTAGTCCGTCACCTCGGCGAGGCGCTTGGGCGGGAGCAGGTGGCGCAGGGCGCCGCCGATCACCTCGGGGTCGTACACGGCGCTGTCCGGGATCAGGCCGGTCAGTTCGCGTGCGGTGCTGGTCTTTCCGGCGCTGAAAGTGCCGTTGATCCAGACGATCACGAGTCCCCCTCATCCGAAGCCCCCTGTGGCTTGCCCGCAACACCCTGTCACGGAAACCCGGTTACCGGACAATCGCTCTAGGCTGGGGTTCCCAGCCGTCCGGCGGCCGACGTCCGGCCGCTTCCGTCCCCGGGAGGACCCGACCGTGCCCAGCTCACCCCGCTATGGCCGGCGGCCGACGATGAACGACGTGGCGGCGCGGGCCGGGGTCGGGCTCAAGACGGTCTCGCGGGTGGTCAACGCCGAACCGGGCGTGACCCCGGAGACCGAGCGCCGGGTCCAGGAGGCCATCGCGGCCCTCGGGTTCCGGCGCAACGACAGTGCGCGGGTGCTGCGCAAGGGCCGTACCGCGACCGTGGGGCTGGTGCTGGAGGACCTGGCCGATCCGTTCTACGGGCCGCTGAACCGCGCGGTGGAGGAGGTGGCGCGGGCGCACGGCGCGCTGCTGATCACCGGTTCGAGCGCGGAGGACCCGGAGCGGGAGCGGGAGCTGGCCCTGGCGCTGTGCGCCCGGCGGGTGGACGGCCTGATCGTGATCCCGGCGGGGGCGGACCACCGGTACCTGGAGCCGGAGATCCGGGCCGGGGTGGCGACGGTCTTCGTCGACCGGCCGGCCGGCGGGATCGGCGCGGACGTGGTGCTGTCCGACAGCTTCGGCGGGGCCCGCGAGGGGGTGGCGCACCTGATCGCGCGCGGGCACCGGCGGATCGGCTTCATCGGCGACCAGCCGCACATCCACACCGCGCAGGAGCGGCTGCGGGGGTACCGGGCGGCGATGGCGGAAGCGGGACTGCCGGTGGAACCGGCCTGGGTGGCGCTGGGGTCCACCGAGCCGGCGTCGGTGACGGCCGCCGCCCGGGGCATGCTCGGACGGGCGGAGCCGGTGACGGCCCTCTTCGCGGGGAACAACCGCGTGACCGTCACGGTCGTGCGGGTGCTGGCGGGCGTCGCCGGGCCGGTGGCGCTGGTCGGCTTCGACGACTTCGAGCTGGCCGATCTGCTGCGGCCGGGGGTGTCGGTGGTGGCGCAGGACGCGGCGGCCCTGGGGCGGGTCGCCGCCGATCGGCTCTTCGCCCGGCTGTCCGGTGCCCGGCCGGCCCCCGAGCGGCTCGTCCTGCCGACGCGACTGATCGCCCGGGGCTCGGGCGAGCTGGCGCCGCCGGCCTGAGGCGCACGGACGCCGCGCGGGCCGGGTGTCCGGTCCGCGCGGCGTTCGGGCTACGGGGACTACTTCAGGGTCGCCGAGCGGCGCGGGATGGCGAAGGCGTCCAGCTCGGCGCGGGAGAGGCCGGTGCGGGCGGTGACCTCGTCGGCGCCGACCGCGCCGCAGTCCAGGCCGCGGACCAGGTAGCCGGCGAGCGCCTTGGCCGTGGCCGGCTCGTCCATGACGTCGCCCTCGATCTTGGCGACGTACGCCTTGAGGCGGGCGGCCGCGGCGTCCAGGCCCTCGCGGTAGAAGGAGAAGACGGCCGCGTAGCGGGTCGGCAGGTGGCCGGGGTGCATGTCCCAGCCCTGGTAGTAGGCGCGGGCCAGGGCGCGCCGGGTGAGGCCGTAGTGCAGCTTCCAGGCCTCGTGGACGTGCTCGGTGGAGCCGATCGGCAGCACGTTGGTGGAGCCGTCCGAGACGCGGACGCCGGTGCCGGCCGCGGCGACCTGCATGATCGCCTTGGCGTGGTCGGCGGCCGGGTGGTCGCTGGACTGGTAGGCGGCGGAGACGCCGACGCAGGCGCTGTAGTCGAAGGTGCCGTAGTGCAGGCCGGTGGCCCGGCCCTTGGCGGCGTCGATCATGCGCGCGACGGTGGCGGTGCCGTCCGAGGCGACGATGGACTGGCTGGTCTCGATCTGGATCTCGAAGCCGATCCGGCCCGGCCGCAGGCCGCGGGCGGTCTCGAAGGCCTCCAGCAGCTCGACGAAGGCGCTGACCTGCTCGGCGTAGGTCACCTTGGGGAGGGTGAGCACCAGGCCCTCGGGCAGGCCGCCGTGCTCCAGCAGGCCGGAGAGGAAGACGTCGGTGGTGCGGATGCCGCGGTCGCGGACGTTGGACTCCATGCACTTCATGCGGATGCCCATGTACGGCGCGTTGGTGCCGTTGGCGTAGGCCTCCGAGATCAGGCGGGCGGCGCGGGCCGCGGCCTGGTCCTCCTCCTCGTCGGAGCGGACGCCGAAGCCGTCCTCGAAGTCGACGCGCAGGTCCTCGATGGGCTCGTTCTGCAGCTTGGCGCGGACCCGCTCGTAGACCGGGCCGGCCAGTTCGTCGGAGATGCCGAGGACGCGGGCGAAGGTCTCCGCGTCGGGGGCGTGCTCGTCGAGCGCGGCGAGGGCCTGGTCGCCCCAGCTGCGGATGGTGTCCGGGGCGAAGACGTCGCCGGGTACGTACACGGTGTGGATCGGCTGGCGGGTGCCGGGGTCGCCGGGGTAGCGGCGCGCGAGCTCCGCGTCCACCGGCGCGAGCGAGGCGCTGACGCGCTCGCTGACGGCGCCTGCGAGGCTCGTTGCCACCTTTTCCTGCTGACCCATCCTGCACTCTCCTCTTTCCGCTACACGGAAGCATTGATCCGCATAGCAGAATTTAGTCAGGGGTTCTCCGTCAGTCAATCCTTCTCGGATGTTCACCGAAACGGCCCGGGGCCGCGCGGTGGGATTCACCGCGCGGCCCCGGGCCGCAAGCGTCTGCGCAGGTCAGACCGATCGCAGGGATCAGCCCTTGCGGGCGTTGATCTCCTCGGTCAGCTGCGGGACGACCGCGAAGAGGTCGCCGACCACGCCGTAGTCGACCAGGTCGAAGATCGGGGCCTCGGAGTCCTTGTTGATGGCCACGATGGTCTTCGAGGTCTGCATGCCGGCGCGGTGCTGGATGGCACCGGAGATGCCGGACGCGATGTAGAGCTGCGGCGAGACGGACTTGCCGGTCTGGCCGACCTGGTTGGAGTGCGGGTACCAGCCGGCGTCGACGGCGGCGCGGGAAGCGCCGACGGCGGCACCGAGCGAGTCGGCCAGCGCCTCGATCACCGAGAAGTTCTCGGCGCCGTTGACGCCGCGGCCGCCGGAGACCACGATCGCGGCCTCGGTCAGCTCCGGGCGGCCGGTGGACTCGCGCGGGGTGCGCGAGGTGACCTTGGTGCCGGTGGCCAGCGCCGAGAAGGAGACCGACAGCGCCTCGACGGTGCCGGCGGCCGGAGCGGCCTCGACCGGGGCCGAGTTCGGCTTCACAGTGATGACCGGGGTGCCCTTGGAGACACGGGACTTGGTGGTGAAGGAGGCGGCGAACGCGGACTGCGTCGCGACCGGACCCTCGTCACCGGCCTCCAGGTCCACGGCGTCGGTAATGATGCCGGAGCCGATGCGCACGGCCAGGCGGGCGGCGATCTCCTTGCCCTCGGCGGAGGAGGGGACCAGCACGGCGGCCGGGGAGACGGCGTCGTACGCGGCCTGGAGCGCGTCGACCTTCGGGACGACCAGGTAGTCGCGGAACTCCGGGGCGTCGGCGGTCAGGACCTTGACCGCGCCGTGCTCGGCGAGCGTGGCGGCGGTGGCCTCGGCGCCGGCACCGAGGGCGACGGCGACGGGCTCGCCGACGCGGCGGGCCAGCGTCAGCAGCTCGAGGGTGGGCTTGCGGACGGCACCGTCGACGTGGTCGACGTAGACGAGAACTTCAGCCATGGGACTGCTCTCCTGCGATTGCGAAGTATGAGGGGGCGGTTGAGGTGACCGAAGCCTTAGATGAACTTCTGGCCGGCCAGGAACTCGGCCAGCTGCTTGCCGCCCTCGCCCTCGTCCTTGACGATCGTGCCGGCGGTGCGGGCCGGACGCTGCGCGGCCGAGTCCACCGCGGTCCAGGCGCCCTCGAGGCCGACCTCGTCCGCCTCGATCTCCAGGTCCGACAGGTCCCAGGACTCCACCGGCTTCTTCTTCGCGGCCATGATGCCCTTGAAGGAGGGGTAGCGGGCCTCGCCCGACTGGTCCGTCACGGAGACCAGCGCCGGCAGGGACGCCTCGAGCTGCTCGCTCGCGGAGTCGCCGTCGCGGCGGCCGGTGACGGTGCCGTCCTCGACCTTGACCTCGGACAGCAGGGTGACCTGCGGGACGCCCAGGCGCTCGGCCAGGATCGCCGGGAGGACGCCCATGGTGCCGTCGGTGGAGGCCATGCCGGCGATGACCAGGTCGTAGCCGGCCTTCTCGATCGCCTTGGCGAGCACCAGCGAGGTGCCCATGACGTCGGTGCCGTGCAGGTCGTCGTCCTCGACGTGGATGGCCTTGTCGGCACCCATCGAGAGCGCCTTGCGCAGCGCGTCCTTGGCGTCCTCGGGGCCGACGGTCAGGACCGTCACCTCGGCGTCGTCCGCCTCCTCCGAGATCTGCAGCGCCTGCTCGACGGCGTACTCGTCGAGCTCCGACAGCAGGCCGTCGACGTCGTCGCGGTCGACGGTCAGGTCATCGGCGAAGTGCCGGTCGCCGGTGGCGTCGGGCACGTACTTCACACAGACAACGATCCTCAAGCTCACGCCGGCTCTCCTACTGCATCGTCTTTTTCCGGTGCTGCCTTCTGCAGGCAGCATAGGCGCCTTACTGGGCGGATCCCGGTCGGGGCGGGCCGCGCTCCGAACGAAATGTTACTCGTCAGTACACCGTGGCTTCCATCAGGAATCAAGCTCGCCCGGATGTGACCTTGCCAACGCCGGCCGGAGTCCCGCAAGAGCCCGGGAAAAGCCCTTCCCAGCAGGCACTATTCAGTCGCGCAACGCGTTGAAGCGACCCTCGTGGTAGAGCAGCGGGCGCCCCGCCCCCGCGGGATCGCCCGCGGGGTCCCCGGCGACCACTTCGGCGAGCACGATCCGGTGCGCCCCGGCCGGGACGCGGGCCACCACCTTGCACACCAGCCAGGCCAGCACGCCGTCGAGCAGCGGGACGCCCTCGGGGCCGGTCCGCCAGCGGGTGGCCGGTCCGAACCGGTCGGCGCCGCTGCGGGCGAAGAGGCCCGCCAGCTCGCCCTGGTGCTCGCCGAGTATGTGGACCCCCAGGTACTCGGTCTCGGCGAGCACCGGCCAGCTGGAGGAGCCGGTGCCGACGGAGAACGAGAGCATCGGGGGCTCGGCGGCCACCGAGCTGACGGAGGTGGCGGTGAAGCCGACCGGGTGCTCGCCGCGGGCCGCGGTGATCACGGCGACCCCGGCGGCGTGCCGGCGGAAGACCGAGCGCAGGAGTTCGGGGGAGCCGGGCCGGGCGGTGGCGAGGGCGGACGGAGCGGTCATCGGAGTGTCCTTCTGAGGGAGGCGGTCGGGGTCGGGAGTCTTCACCGGCCCGGACAGCGCGCGCTCGCGTAGCGGACGAGGTCTATGTGCGTTCGTCCGACGAGAAGGATTCTGGTCCGCATGGCCGAAGCCTGTCGATCGTTGGCAGGTGCAGTCAAGCGGCTCCGGGCAGATGCGAGCGGAGTCACGGCGCGCACCGCCGGAGCGCACCGTGCGATCGTACGTACGGACGAACGCCGGGCGCCGCCGGACGGCCGGTCAGGACGCCCCGGGGGCGGGCCGGTTCGCCGGCGCGGGGTCTCACAGGACCGCGCCCAGGGCCCCGATGACATCGGCCTTGCGGGGCATCCCGGCGGCCCGGCGGACCACCGCGCCGCCGGCGTCGAGCACCAGCACGGTCGGGGTCTTCTCGATGCCCAGGGCCCGGACCAGGGCCAGCCGCTCCTCCGCGTCGATCTCGACATGGGCGACCCCGGGCACCAGGGCTGCGACCTCGGCGAGGATCCGCCGGGTGGCGCGGCAGGGCTGGCAGAAGGCCGTGGAGAACTGCACGAGCGTGGCCCGCTCGCCGGGCGGGACGCCGAGTTCGGCCTCGCCGAGGCGGACCGCACCCGGCGCCGCTCCGGAGGGGGTCCGCGAAGGTGATCCGGAAGGCGTCCCGGCGGGTCCGCCCACCGGGGTCCCGCCCTGCTGCTGGTCCACTGCCGCTCCGTTCCGGTCCGAGTCCGCCCACGGGCCGCCTCCGGCCCCGCTCCGGTACGCCGCGACGGATCCGCGTGCCGCGCTGCGCGCGTCGCCGCGTACCGTCTGAGCAGCGCGTCCGCCGCTCCGGGCATTCCCCGGAGTGATGAGGATCTCCCCGGCCCGGGTCACCTGGACTGGTCACCGGGGCTCACTTCGGGCACGATCCCTGATGCCGGTAACCTACGCTGGCGTAACTTAGCCGGGAGAACCTCTCCAGACCTCCCCGGGCAGAAAAGAGGAGTCTCCCCGCCATGGCAGATCTGGTCTACCCGCCGGTGATCGGTGCGGCCCACACGTTGTTCCGGGCCCTGGACATCCGCATCGACATGAAGGGCACCGAGAACATCCCCCGCAAGGGCGGTGCGGTGCTGGTCTCGAACCACATCGGGTACCTGGACTTCATCTTCACCGGGCTCACCGCGCGCCCGCAGAAGCGCCTGGTGCGCTTCATGGCGAAGGACTCGGTCTTCCGGCACAAGGTCTCCGGACCCCTGATGCGCGCGATGAAGCACATCCCGGTGGACCGCCAGCAGGGCGAGACGGCCTACCAGGAGGCGCTGGCGGCGCTGCGGGCGGGCGAGATCATCGGGGTGTTCCCCGAGGCGACCATCTCGCAGTCCTTCACCCTCAAGAGCTTCAAGTCCGGCGCGGCGCGGATGGCCCAGGAGGCCGGCGTCCCGATGATCCCGATGGCGCTGTGGGGCACCCAGCGGCTGTGGACCAAGGGCCGGCCCAAGGACCTCAGGCGCAGCCACATCCCGGTGACGATGCGGGTGGGCGAGCCGATGGAGTGCCCGACCGACCAGTACGCGGGGGCGCTGACCCGACGGCTGCGCGAGCGGGTGCAGGACCTGCTGGACGCGGCGCAGCAGGCCTACCCGGCCAAGCCGAAGGGCGCCGAGGACTCCTGGTGGCTGCCGGCCCACCTGGGCGGCACCGCGCCGACCCCGGCCGAGGTCCGCGACCAGGGCTGACCGCCCGGCCGAACCGATTCTCCCCGCGGCTCACCGCCCGGCGCGCAGGCGCCGGCGGTGGGCCGCGACCCGTTCCCGGGACGCGCAGGCCGTCGAGCAGTAGCGCCGGGCGCTGCCCGGGCCGGTGCCGAGGAAGTACGCCCCGCAGCCCGTGGCGGCGCAGGTGCCCCAGGTGACCCGGCCGTACTCGGTGAGGATCCCGGCCAGCGCCAGGGCGCCGGAGGCCAGGAACCACTCGCCCCAGCCGGCGTCCTCGCCCCGGTCGACGTGCAGGTGCCAGGCGTGGCCCTGGTGCCGGGTCAGCCGCGGGCGGGCGCCGCACTCCTCGAAGAGCGCGTTCAGCGCCGCCGCGGCGCGGTCCGCGTCCGGTTCGGCGAGCAGGGCGCCCATCCGCGCGGCGGCGGCGCGCAGTTCGGCCGCGTCGGCCGCCGAGAAGGCCGCCTCGGTGAGGTCGGCCGGGTGTTCGCCGTGCCGGGCGAGCAGGGCCGCCAGCGCCTCGCGCGGGGCGTCGGGCCGCCGCCGCACCTCGTCGGCGAGGTCGACCAGCCGCTGCGCGGCGGCGAAGCCCGCCGTCCCGGCCCGGCCCCCGCGCGGCCGCGCGGTCCCCGCGTCGTCCCGTCCACCGCTCCCGTCGCGCTCGTCGACATCGTTTCCGGCATTCGCGTCGCGCTCGTTCACATCTGCTTCCTCCGCCCGGGGTCCGCTCACCCCGCCGAGTGTAATGTCTTGTACTCATAAGCCGTTACGTGTGGCAGGGGGAGGCCGGAATGCGGGGGTCGGCGGGGTTCGGCAGGTATCTGGCGACGGCCGTGGGGGCGCGGTTCGCCGGGGAGGGGGTGGGGTTGGCGCTGGTGCTGCTGGCCGTGCAGCGCACCGGGGAGGCGGCGCTGGGGGCGTTCGTCCTGACGGCCTGGACGGCTCCGCACGCGCTGGCCGCCCCGGCGGCGGGCACGCTGGCCGCCCGCACCCGGCGGCCGCGGGTGTTCTACGCGGGCGCGCTGGCCGGGTTCGGCACGGCCGTGGCGGCGCTGGCCCTGCTGGTGGGCCGGGCGCCGGTGGCGGTGGTGGTCCCGGTGGCGCTGGCCGGCGGCTGCTGCGGTCCGGTGGTGACCGGCGGGCTGTCCAGCCTGGTGGCGCGGCTGGTCCCGGAGGGCCCGGCCCGCGACCGGGCGTACGCCTGGGACGCGGTCACCTACAACGCCGCCTCGGTCTCGGCGCCCGGTGCCGTGGGGCTGCTGGCCTCGCTGGGCTGGGGCGGGGCGGCGATGGGCGTCCTGGCCGGCTCGGCGGCGCTGGCGGCGGTCGGCGCCGGCTTCCTCCCGTACGGCCGGCCCGGGGCGGCGGGCACACCGGCCGCGGCTCCCGCCCGGGCGGGCGTGTCGACGGGGCTGACGGCGCTGTGGCGGGTCCCGGAGCTACGGGCGATCACCACGGCCACCACCGTCGGTTTCCTGGGCATCGGGGCACTGACCACCACCGCCGTGCTGCTCGCCGGGCACCTGGGCGGGACCGGCTCCGGTGGCGTGCTGATGACCGCCTTCGCACTGGGCGCGCTGGCCGGTGCACTGGGGCTGACCCGGCTGGCCCGGCCGGCCGGGACGCTGGCCGAGGCCGCACTGCTGGGCACCGGCCTGGCGCTGGCCGCGGCGGTGTGGGCGCCGTCGCTGCCGGTGGCGGCGGGGCTGTTCGCGGTGGCCGGCGTGTGCGAGGGCCCGTTGCTGACGGCCACCTTGCGGATCCGCGCCGACCACGCCCCGGCGGGGGCGCGGGAGCAGGTGTTCACCCTGGGGGCCGGGCTGAAGATGACCGCGGGCGCGGCCGGCGCCGCCACCGCCGGCCTGGCCGCCGCACTGCCGCCGGGCCTCCTGCTCGGCGGGATCGCCGCCCTCCAGTTGACGGGCGCGGCCCTGCACCGGCTGCTGCGCCCGGAGCCCGCCCCGCAGCCCGCGGGGCCCCCGGCCCCGACGGCCGCCCCGACCGCCCTGACCAGCCCGCCCGACGGCTCGAAGTGATCGACTACATTGGCGCGATCCGTCGCACAGGACTGGAAGGACGACCACCATGGCCAGCGTCTCCGCCGGGTACCGGCACGTCAGGAAGCTCCTCGTACCGGGCCCGCCGCTGACCGTCCCGGGGGCCCGGCTCAAGTGGTACGACCTGCACCGCGAGGAGCACCCGATACCCGCCGGGGAGGTGCGGGCGGCCCGGGAGTTCGTCGGGGCGCAGGCGGCCGGGCTGGGCTTCGAGGACGAGCTGGGCTTCGTGATCCTGCACCGCGTCGGGGACGCGTACCTGCTCCTGGTGAGCACGTGGCGGGGCGACAACGAATGCTGGAAGACGGTCTACTTCAAGGACTCCGGCCGCTACGCCCCGCTGCCCCACGGGGAGCCCCACATCGCGACGTTCTGCGTGTGGGAGCTGGGCGCCGTCCGGCACGAGCAGGAGGCCTGGATCCGCTTCCTGGAGTCCGCCCGGACCGAGGCCGACGCCCTGGCCTACCTGGCGGACCTGCCGCCGTCGGCCCGGCTCATCTAGGGGCGCGGCAGCGGCTTCCCGTACACCGCAACGCCGGCCGTCCCGCGGGGGACGGCCGGCGCATCGTTCCTGCACGAGTTGGGCTACCAGATCTGGTTGACCCACTCCGGGTGGTCGATGAACGGGTTCCGGTTGTGCTGGTAGGTGTCGTAGATCACCTGGTTGCGGCGCTGCTCGAAGGCGTCCGGCGGGTCCTGGAGGTTCCACTGCTTGAGCAGGCTCAGCTTGCCGATGTACGGCGCGCTGCCGTTGCCGACGCGGTCGTTGGGCTCGAGGTTGGCCCAGCCGTCGTCACCCTCGTAGCGGACGGCCATGTACAGGATCATCCGGGCCACGTCGCCCTTGACCGCGTTCCGCGGCTCGAAGGAGTCGGCGTCGGAGTAGCTGCCGGGGGCCTGCGCGACCGGGCTGCCGCCCATGTCGAAGTCCTTGTCCCCGCGGGTGCTGTTGACCGTGACGTCCTCGGGACGCAGGTGGTGCAGGTCGGTGCCCGGGCCGGTGGCGGTACCGAAGTCGCCGTGGCTCTTGGCCCAGACGTGCTCGCGGTTCCAGTCGTCGACACCGCCGCCGTTGGAGCTCTTGGGGTACGAGCGGCCCGAGTAGACGAGGATCACGTTGTTCGGGTTCGCCGGGTCCTGGTCGGTGACCTTCAGCGCTTCCCAGAGGGCGGAGTAGCTGATCTTCGACTGGTTCTTGATGATGGCGTGCAGCGCGGACTTCAGCGCGGCGCCCGTCTTCCCATCGGCGGAGGCGTAGTACGCGTCGACGGACGTGTAGGCGGTGGTCGCGGCGGCGGGGTGGGGGGCCGCCGAGGTGCGCGCCTGCGCGGTGGCCGGAACCAGCAGCAGCGCGACGGCCGCGAGGGCCACGCCCCAGGCCGGTCTGCGGGATATCTTCATGTGTGGGGGACACCTTCTTCTGCATGCACCGTCCCCGTCAGTGCAGTTGACGGGGTGTCTGGTGACCTGAAGACAGTGTCATTGTCATGCGCCTATCAGGTAACGCTCGAGTGACGATCGAGGGGAACTTTTGAGACTCCCGTGCCGGATAACACCTGCTCAGGCCCCGTCGGTCGACGGCACGTGGCAGCATGGACCGGGTCGGAAACGGTCAAAGCGGCCAGGTGCAAGGGGAGTTCGGTGAGCGGAATACGCAAGGGGCTGGCCAAGGTGGAGATCGCGCTGCGCTGGGACCCCAGCCCGGCCGGGTCTCCCCCGCACGACCTGGACCTGGTCGCCGGGGCCTACCCCGCGGCGGACCCGTACGGCGAACCCGCCTATCTGGTGCACTTCGGCAGCCGCTCCCCCGACGGCACCATCACCCTGAACCGCGACAGCCAGACCGGGCAGGGCCTGGGCTACGACGAGGTGATGACCCTCGAACTGGACCGGCTGTCAGACGCGTTGGGCCGGGTCGTGGTGGGCGTGGTGATCCAGGACACCGCCGGAGCGGTGACCTTCGGCCAGGTCGCGGCGGCCGGGCTGCGCATCCGCTCGGGATACACGGACCTGGTGGAGGGCGGCTTCACTGCCGTGGCGGAGGCGACCGCGGCGGTGGTCGCGGAGTTCGTCCGGGGCCCCTCGGGCGACTGGTCGCTGGACGCCGAGCCGGCCGGGTTCACCGTGGCGCCCGCGGAGTTCACCCGGCTGATGGGTGCGGCCCGCGGCTGAGCCCGCCCGCACCCCCTGCCGTACGAACCGAGCGGCGGTCGCTCTCCGATGAGAACGTCCGCCGCTCGGTCCGCAGGCTGCGCTGCCACCGTCCCCACGAGGCAGCGCGAGCGGGTCGCCGTCCGGTCATCGTCGACGGCGGCCCGCGGTCTCAGGTGCCCGGCGGCGCGGGGGCCGGGGGCGTGATGCCCAGCGCGGGCAGCAGAGCCGCGTCCACGAAGCGGACCAGGTACTCCTCGTCCGCGAACCGCCCCTCCAGCACGGGCCGGATCCGCAGTACGCCCATCAGCTGCGCGGGCAGGAAGTCCACCGCGGGGTGGCCGGGCGACAGCTCGCCGCGCGCCACCGCGCGGGACACGATGGCGTCGAAGGCGGTCAGCTCGGGCTCGATCAGCGCCTCGCGCAGGGCGTCCCGCAGCTCCGGGTCGTCGAGGACGGCATGGCCCAGGGCCTGGGTCAGCCGGGTGTCGTTGCCCGAGTTGCGGGCCGCGATCCGGGCCGCCTCCCGCAGGTCCTCCACCAGGCTGCCGGTGTCCACCCGCGCCAGGGTCTGCTCGCTGCGGCCGGCCCGCAGGGCCGCGGCGACCAGCTGGGGCTTGGTCTTCCACTGCCGGTAGAGCGTCGACTTGCCGCACCGCGCCCGCGCCGCCACGCCCTCCATGGTCAGCGCCTCGTACCCGTGCTCGCGCAGCTGGTCCAGGACCGCGGCGTAGAACTCCCGCTCGCGCTCCGGGCTGATCTTGGAGCGGCGCGCGGCGGTGGTCTCCGGCGTCGGGGTCATCGGGGGCGGATCTCCTCGCGGGGGTGCGGGGTGGACGAGGGCCGTGCCGGGCCGCGGGCGGGCCCCTGGGGACCCTCGAGCGGCCGGTACGGCGAGTGTACGGCTACGAAAGCGTATCGGAACACCACCGTATCGGTACATCCGCGTATCGATACGCGGCTGTATCGATACACTGGCGTGCCGCTGGAATCACCGGGCGGCACCCGTACGAAAGAAGCGAGACCCGGGATGACCTCCCCCACCGCACCGGGCGCTCGTGCCGCCCGCACCGGGGCCGCACGATGAACGCCACCCTGCTCGCCGTGCTGCTCTGCCTGGCCTCGGCCGTCACCTACGCGACCGCGGCCGTGGCCCAGGAGCGGCTGGCCCGCCGGGCCACCGCCCGCACCGCCGGCGCCCTCTTCGGCCAGGGCGCCTGGTGGTGGGCGGCGGGGCTGAACGCCGCCGCCGCACTGCTGCACGCCGCGGCCCTGCGCTACGGCCCGCTGACCCTGGTGCAGCCGCTGGGCGCACTGACCCTGGTGGCGGCCGTGCCGCTGGGCGCCCGCGGCGCCGGCCGCCGGGTGGTGCCGGCCGAGTGGCGCGGCACCCTGGCGACCGTGGCCGGCCTCGGCCTGCTGCTGCTCCCGGCCTCGGGCCCGGCACCGGACGACACCCTGACCCTGCCCGAGGCGCTGGCCGTCTCCGGGGCGACCGCGGCCGTGATCATGGTGCTCACCGCGCGCAAGGACCCCAAGTCGGGACTGCGCCACGCCACCGCCTCGGGGCTGGCCTCCGCGGTGGCCTCGGCGCTGACCCAGACCGTCGCGGTGGCGGGCGGCCGGGGTGGGTCGCTGCTGAGCCTGCGGGTGGTCGCGGTGGCCGCGCTGGTGGTGCTCTTCGCGGTGGGCGGACTGCTGCTCTCGCAGCGCGCCTACCGGGGCGGGCTCGGCGCCCCGCTGGCCGTGGTCAACCTCGCCAACCCGCTGGCCGCCGCGGCCATCGGCATGATCCTGCTCGGCGAGCGCCTGCAGGGCGGCGCGCTGGGCGTCCTGCTGGCCGTGACCGGCGCACTGGCGGCCACCCGCGGGGTGCTGCTGCTCACCCGGACCGCCCCGGCGGCCCTAGAGGGCGCTGGGCAGGGTGCGCCAGAGCTCGGCCCGATCGGCGGCGGCCGTGAGGGCGTCGAGGACGGGCGCGGGCAGGGCCGCGTACAGACCGGGGTGGTCGACCTCGCCCAGTTCCGGCCGTACCGGGAAGGCCAGCCGCTCCCGGTCGAGGTCGAAGCGGGCGTCCACGCCGGGCTTGTTGCCCCGGGGGTCCAGCCGGGACCAGCGGTCGCGGCCGGGCAGGCGTACCGCGACCAGGCCGTGCAGGACCAGGCCGCTGCCGTCGTCCTCGCCCAGGAGCTGGTAGCACAGGGCCGTGGGGACGGCGCGGTGCCGCAGCAGCGCGGCCAGCGCCACGGCCTTGGCGTAGCAGATGCCGTTGCGGGTGGCGAGGACGTCGGAGGCCCGCCAGGCGACCCGCGGGTCCCCGGAGTCCGCGGAGTGCGGGACGGTGTCGCGCACGAACTCAAAAGCTGCCTTCGCGTATGAGTATGCGTCGCCGCTCTGTTCCCACAGGGCGGCGGCCGTCTCGCGTACGACCGGATGGCCGTGGTCGATGGCCGCGTCCGCCTCGAGATAGGCGGCGAGGTCCGGCTTCAACTGGATCAGTTCCATGATCGGAAGCATAAATATGCCCACCAGCGTGAATCAATAGATTTACGGTGGTGGGCATATTTATTCAGAGACGCCCATGACGGGATCCCCTCAGGAGGCGACCCGGACGGGGGTCGGACGGCCGCGGCTAGCGGGCCATCTCCTCCTTGAGCGCCTGGAGGAAGCCGTCGACGTCCTCCTCCGTGGTGTCGTACCCGCACATCCAGCGGACATGGCCGGCCGACTCGTCCCAGAAGTAGAAGCGGTAGCGCTCCTGCAGGCGACGGGAGACCTCGTGCGGCAGCTGGGCGAAGACCGCGTTGGCCTGCACGGCGTACAGGATCTCCACGCCGTCGACCTGCCGCACGCCGTCGGCCAGCCGCTGCGCCATCGCGTTGGCGTGCCGGGCGTTGCGCAGCCACAGGTCCTTGGCCAGCAGCGCCTCGAGCTGCACGGACACGAACCGCATCTTCGACGCGAGCTGCATCGACATCTTGCGGATGTGCTTCATCTGCCGGACCGAGTCCGGGTTGACCACGACCACGGCCTCGCCGAAGAGCATGCCGTTCTTCGTGCCGCCGTAGGACAGCACGTCGACGCCCACCGCGTTGGTGAAGGTGCGCATCGGCACGTCGAGGGAGGCCGCGGCGTTGGCTATCCGCGCACCGTCGAGGTGGACCTTCATGCCGAGCCCGTGCGCGTGCTCGCAGATGGCCCGGATCTCCTCCGGGGTGTAGACCGTGCCCAGCTCGGTGTTCTGGGTGATCGACACGACCTGCGGCATCGCCCGGTGCTCGTCCTCGAAGCCCCAGGCCTCCTGGTCGATCAGCTCGGGGGTGAGCTTGCCGTCCGGAGTGGGCACGGCGAGCAGCTTGAGACCGGCCATGCGCTCCGGCGCGCCGCCCTCGTCCACGTTGATGTGGGCGGACTTGGCGCAGATCACCGCGCCCCAGCGGTCCGTCATCGCCTGGAGGGCGGTGACGTTGGCGCCGGTGCCGTTGAAGACCGGGAAGGCCTCGGCGTAGGGGCCGAAATGGCTGCGGATGATCTTCTGGAGGTGCTCGGTGTACTGGTCCTCGCCGTAGGCGACCTGGTGGCCGCCGTTGGCGAGGGCTATCGCCTCGAGGATCTCCGGGTGTACTCCCGCGTAGTTGTCACTGGCGAATCCGCGCACCGCCGGGTCGTGGTGGCGGCGGGCATCGGTCCTCACGGTTGCGGGGTGAGCCACAGACGCTGTCCGTTCACTTCAGGGGCGGGCCGCTCCCAGACGCCGGCGATGGCCTCGGCCAGCTCCGTGACGTCGGTGAAGCCCGCGAACTTCGCATTGGGACGCTCGGCGCGCATCGCGTCGTGCACCAGTGCCTTGATCACCAGGATCGCAGCCGCGGCGGTCGGGCCGTCCTCGCCCCCCGCCTTGCGGAAGGAGTCGGCCATCGCCAGGGTCCACGCCTCGGCCGCCGCCTTGCCGGCGTTGTACGCGGCGTTGTTGGCGACCGGCTTGTGCGCGCCGGACTGGCTGATCAGCACGTACCGGCCCTTGTCGCTGCGCAGCAGTCCGTCGTGGAAGGCGAGCGAGGTGTGCTGGACCGTGCGGATCAGCAGCTTCTCCAGGAGCTCCCAGTCGGCGAGGTCCACGTCGGTGAAGGTCTTGCTGCCGCGCCAGCCGCCGACCAGGTGCACCAGGCCGTCGAGCCGGCCGAACTCCTTCTCGGTGCGGTCGGCCCAGGCCTTGGTGGCCTCCAGGTCGAGCAGGTCGACCGTGTCGCCGGTGACCGTGGCGCCGCCGTGGGCGTACCGCGCCGCGTCGACGGACTCGGCCAGCCGGGCCGGGTCGGCGTCGGAGGCGACGACGGTGGCGCCCGCCTCGGCGAGCCGCAGCAGTGCGGCCCGTCCGGCGGGGCCGCCGGCCCCGGCCACCGCGATGACCGCTCCGCTCAGCGGCCCGTTCCCGTTGCCCATGATCTCCCCGTTCGGGTTCGTGACGTGCTCGGAAGCGGAACCGCTCACGCGGCGACCCGCTCGGCGTTCTCCGCGGTGATGCCCTTGGTCGCGGCGATCACGCCCTTGAGCTTCTTGGCAAGTGCCTCGAAGAACATGCTGAGCGGAAACTCGTCCGGAAGCACGTCGTCCACGAGCTTGCGCGGCGGCTGCGTCAGGTCCAGGGCGTCGGGGCCCTTGGCCCACTTGGAGCCCGGGTGCGGCGCCAGGTACTCGGAGACCAGGTCGTACGCCTTGAACCAGTGCACCAGCTTCGGGCGGTCGATGCCGTCGCGGTACAGCTTCTCGATCTCGCCGCAGAGCTGGTTGGTGATCTGCGGGGCCCGCTGCCAGTCGATCTTGAGCTTGTTGTCGGTCCAGCGGATCACGTCGTGCTTGTGCAGGTACGCGAAGAGCAGCTGGCCGCCGAGACCGTCGTAGTTGCGGTTGCGGTCGCCGGTGAGCGGGAAGCGGAACATGCGGTCGAAGAGGACGGCGTACTGCACGTCACGACCGTGGGCGTTGCCCTCGGCCTCGAGCTTCACGGCCTCCTTGAAGGCGGTGAGGTCGCAGCGCAGCTCCTCCAGGCCGTACATCCAGAACGGCTGGCGCTGCTTGATCATGAAGGGGTCGAACGGCAGGTCGCCGTGGCTGTGGGTGCGGTCGTGGACCATGTCCCACAGGACGAACGCCTTCTCGCAGCGGTCCTGGTCGCCGATCATGTCGCGGATGTCCTCGGGCAGCTCCAGGCCCAGGGTCTCCACGGCCGCCTCGGTGACCTTGCGGAAGCGGGCCGCCTCGCGGTCGCAGAAGATGCCGCCCCAGGTGAAGCGCTCGGGGGCCTCGCGCACGGCGATCGTCTCCGGGAAGAGCACCGCGGAGTTGGTGTCGTAGCCCGCGGTGAAGTCCTGGAAGGTGATGCCCAGGAAGAGCGGGTTGTCGTACCGGGTGCGCTCCAGCTCGGCCAGCCACTCGGGCCACACCATCTTGAGCGCGACGGCTTCCAGGTTGCGGTCCGGGTTGCCGTTCTGCGTGTACATCGGGAAGACGACGAGGTGCTGCAGGCCGTCGGCGCGCTCGGCGGCCGGGTGGAAGGCGAGCAGCGAGTCCAGGAAGTCCGGCACGCGGTAGCCGTCGGCCGCCCACTTGCGCAGGTCGGTGACGAGGGCCTGGTGGTACGCGGTGGCGTGCGGCAGGAGCGGCGAAAGCTCCTCGACCGCGCCGATCACGCGCTCCAGGGTGGCCTCGACGGTGGCGCGCTCAGGGGCGCCCTCCGCCTCGAAGTCGATGGAGCCGTCCTTGGACTGCCAAGGGCGCAGCTCCTCCACGGCGGCCTTGAGCACGGGCCATGCGGGGTGATCCACCACCCGCATACCGGCGGTTATCGCGCCACCGCCCACACCCTGCACAAGAGTTTCCGTCATGTCACTTCCTCCACAGGAGAACCTCACGTAAAGACAGCGTATGCATGTGGGGCTCTCCTGCTCAAGAGGGCGATCAACAAATTATCCTGCGCCACCCCCAGATCCACCGGAATTCTTCCCGCGCACCACCGTCGCGGCGACGGCTTCGCCGATCCTCGCCATGGCCGCGTCAGCCTCGTCGAGGAGTCCGGTGAGGGCGAGGAAGCCGTGGAACATCCCCGGGTACGCGTCGTGGTCCGCCGGGGTGCCGGCGGCCCGCAACGCCCTTGCGTACGCCGCCCCGTCGTCGGCCAGCGGGTCGCAGCCGGCGGTCACCACCCGGGCCGGCGGCAGCCCCCGCAGGTCGGCCCGGAGCGGCGAGGCGAGCGGGTGCCCGCCGTCCCCGCCGGGGCCGAGGTACTGCTCCCAGAACCAGCCCAGGTGGGCGGCGGTCAGGAAGCCGTCCCGGGCGTGGACGTGATGGGAGTCACCCTCCCGGGCGGCGTCCAGCGCCGGATAGACCAGCACCTGGAGGGCGACCCGGGGGCCGCCCCGCTCCCGGGCCAGCAGCAGCGCGGCGGCGGCCAGGTTGCCGCCCGCGCTGTCCCCGGCGACCACCAGGGCGTCCGGATCGCCGCCGAGCTCCGCGATCCGCTCCCCCGCCCACCGCAGCACCGCGTGGACGTCGTGGACGGCCGCGGGGAAGGGGTCCTCCGGGGCCCGCCGGTACTCCACCGAGACCAGCACCGCGCCGGCGGCCCGGCACAGCTCGCGCGCGGTGGTGTCGTACGCGTCCACGTCGCACAGCACCCAGCCGCCGCCGTGGCAGAAGACGACGGTGGGCCGGGGGCCGGGCGGCCCGGCCGGCCGGTAGACCCGCACCCGGACCGGGCCGGCCCCCGGCGGCCCGGGGACCAGCCGGTCGGCCGCCCCGGCGACCTCGGGCGGCCGGCGCGGCGAGGCCGGGGCGGCGGCCAGGATCCGGCGCGCCTCGGCGGCGTCGGTGACCCGCCCGCCGAGGTCGGGGAAGACCGCGCCCATCGCGTCGGCGAGGGCCCGGACGTGCGGGGCGAGCGGGTCGGGGGTCATGAGGACACCTCCAGGAGGCTGCGACGCGCGGGGGCGGGGCTCATGCGGTGCGGAAGTGCGGGATGACCTTCTCGCCCCACTGCCGCAGCGTCTCCAGGCAGGCCTCCTGCGGCACCGTACCCATCTGGATCAGGCACATCACCTCGTCGGCGCCGGCCTCGCGCAGCCGCTCGACGTAGGCGATGGCGTCGTCGGCGCTGCCGTAGGCGTGCTCGGCGTGGAAGGTGGCGGTCGCGTTGGGCCGGACGGGTATGTCCTGCTCGTGCAGGCGGGCCACCACCTGCTCCGCGGCCCGCCGCATCTCGGCCGCCTCGTCCCCGCCCGCCACCACCGCCTCGTCGGGCACGCCCGCTCCGCCGTACCAGTGCCCGATGGACTGGGCGAAGAAGCGCTGCCCGCGGACGCCGATGCGGCGGGCCTCGGCCGGGTCGTCCAGCACGATGGTCGGGCAGAGCACGGAGAAGTGGTCGTTGACCACGGTGGAGACGAAGCGGCTGCCGTCGCGGGCGGCGATCGCCCGGTCGTAGTCGGCGCGCAGCCCGGCCACCGCCTCGGGGCCGGCGAAGCCCATCACCAGCGCTCCGATGCCCAGCTCGGCCGCCTGCACCAGGGTCTGGGACCGGCTGCAGGCGAGGAACAGCGGCGGGTGGGGCCACTGGGCCGGCCGCGGCAGGATCGGGTGCGGGGCGATGTCCAGCAGCTCGCCGTGGTGCTCCAGCTCGTCCTCCTGCCAGGCCCGGCCGATGATCCGCAGGGCCTCCTCCACCTCCTGGGTGGTGCGCTCCCGGTCCACCCCGCACAGCGAGGTCTCCTGCTCGGTACCGCCGCGGCCGGCGCCGAGGTCCACCCGCCCGCCGGAGAGCAGGTCGAGCATGGCGGCCCGCTCGGCCACCCGCACGGGGTGGTTGAACCGGAACGGCATGCACACCACGCCGTGGCCGATCCGGATGGTGCTGGTCCGCGCGGCCACCCAGGTCAGGAAGATCTCCGGAGCCGACATGTGGGCGTACCACTTCAGCGAGTGGTGCTCCACCGCCCAGATCCGGTCGAAGCCCATCTGCTCGGCGAGGACGGCCTGTTCGACGCAGTCGCGGATCACCTGGTGCTCACGCTCCACGGTGGGGTCGGCGAGCTGCGCCTCGAAGATGACGGAAAATTTCACGGTGCCCTCCAGGGGGTTGCGTCCCGTGCCCGGCCTTACTTCAATTCGCCATATGACTAGTAGTCAGATCCGAAAGAAGCAAGAGGCGCGGGCCCGGGAACTGCCCGCCACCGCCTGGGCCGTGCTCGGCCTGCTCTCGTTCCCGGGCGAACGCACCGGCTACGAGCTGAAGAAGTGGGCGGACGCCTCGCTGCGCTTCTTCTACTGGTCACCGGCGATCAGCCAGATCTACGCTGAACTGCGCCGCCTGGAGGGGCTGGGATACGCCGACTCCCGCCGCTCGGGCCCGGAGGAGGTGCGCACCAAGCGCCGGTACGCCATCACGGACGCGGGCCGGGCCGCCCTCGCGGACTGGGCCTCGGACACGGCGGAGGCCGGCCCACCGGTCCTCAAGCACGGCGTCCTGCTGCGCGTCTGGCTCGGCCACCTCGCCGATCCGGCCCGGCTGCGCGCCGTGGTCGCCGACCACATCGCCCGCACCCGCGAGGAGCTGGCCGAGGTCCGCGAAGCCCGCACCCGGGCCGCGGACACGCCCGCCTGGACCTACCCCGAACTCGCCCTCCGCTGGAGCGAGCGCCACCACGAGGCCGAACTGACCCTCGCCGAAGCCCTCCTCGCCGACCTGGACGAGCTCGCGGACGGCCCGCCGCCGGCCGGCGGCGGCGCCCCGCGTCAAGGCACGGGGGACGCGCCCACGGGTGGGTGACGTGGCGGGTGGGGCGGGAGGGGTTCGGGGGGTCAGGGGCCAGGCGGGAACTGGGCGGGGAGGCCGCAACGGTGCGTGCGCGGACGGTCTCAATCCGCTGACCGCCCACTACGCTGCCTGCTTACCGCGCGGCGGTCAGGGCCCCGCGCGGGAGCCGCCGTCGACGGAAGCGAGAGAACCTTGACTTTCCTCACCATCGGTCACCGCGGGGTCATGGGAGTCGAACCCGAGAACACCCTTCGGTCGTTCGTCCGCGCCGAGCGCTCCGGCATGGACGTGATCGCGCTGGACCTCCGCCTGAGCAAGGACGGCGCGCTCGTCGTCCTGCACGACGCCGAGGTCGACCGCACCACCGACGGCTCCGGTGCCGTCGCCGAGCTGACCCTCGCCGAGCTGCGCGAGCTCGACGCCGGTCAGGGCGAGCGGATCCCGGTGTTCGAGGAGGTGCTGGACGCCGTGCGGACCCCGCTCCAGACCGAGGTCCAGGACCCGGCCGTGGCCCGGGCGCTGGCGGAGGTGCTGCTGCGCCGGGACCTGACCGGCCGGGTCGTGGTCTCCTCCGCGCACGACGCCGTACTCGCCGAGGTGGCCCGGCTGGTGCCGGGCGTACGCACCGCGCTGACCGCCGCCCGGTACGACGAGCAGGTCGTGGCCCGGGCCCTGGCGGCCGGGGCGGACACGCTCGCCCTGGACATCCGGCGGCTCACGCTGGAGACCGTCGAGGCGGCGCACGAGGCCGGGCTGCGGGTGACGGGCTGGGTGGTCGACACCCTGGACCGGCTGCGGCTGGCCCGGGCGCTCCAGCTGGACGGCGCCGCCACCGGCTACCCGGAGATCCGCCGGACCGGCCGCTTCACCGCCTGAGCCGGTCCGGGCCCCGGCCGCCCCGCCGGGCGCTCAGGCTCCGGCGAGCTCCTTGACGAGGAGTTCGAACTCGAGGTCCGGGCGCTTGGGCAGGCCGAAGCGCTCGTCCCCGTAGGGGAAGGGGCTGGTCTTCCCGGTACGCCGGTAACCGCGGCGCTCGTACCAGGCGATCAGCTCCTCGCGGGCCGAGATCACGGTCATGTGCATCTCGCGCGCGCCCCACTGCGCCCGCACCCGGCGCTCGGCCTCGGCGATGATGACCTTGCCCAGGCCCGCGCCCTGGAGCTCGGGACGGACCGCGAACATGCCGAAGTAGGCGTGCTCACCGCGGTGTTCCAGCTGGCAGCAGGCCACGATCCGGCCGTCCCGCTCGACCACCAGGAGGGTGCTGCCGGGCGCCTCGACCACCGCCCGCACGCCCTCGGGGTCGGTGCGCTGGCCGTCCAGGATGTCGGCCTCGGTGGTCCATCCGACCCGGCTCGCGTCGCCCCGGTACGCCGACTCCACGAGGGCCACCAGCTCCGGCACGTCGGTGACTTCCGCAGCCCGGAAGGTCGGGTCGGCCTCGGTGCGGGTGCCGCTGTGGTCCATGGGTCGTGCTCCGTTCGCGTGGCTGTGCCGGGGTGTGCCGAGGGTAACCCGGCCCCCCTCAACCACGCGTAAGGACCCCGGTGCCCCCGGGCGCCCCGCTGCGCTCGCGTGCGCCCCCCGCCCGGCGGGCATGTTCCCGTACGGCGGCGTCGGCCGCCGACCGGGGAGGTGGCGCGGTGCACGGTACGGCGACGCCCGGCTGGCTGCTGGTGGCGGTCTGCGCGCTGAGCGGCGCGTCCTGCCTGCTGCGGCTGCGGGCGGGGTCCGGGCAGGAGCGGGCCGGGGCGGGCGGCGAGGCCCTGATGGCCTTCGGCATGGCCGCCATGGCCCTGCCGCCGGCCGCCGGCTCCGACCCGTGGATGTGGCTGCTGGGGGCGGTGTTCGCGGCAGCGACGGCCGGGGCGCTGTGGCAGCTCTTCTCCGCGCGGGGGCGGTGGGGCTCGGGGGGCGGGCACCATCTGCACCATCTGGTGGGGTCGGGGGCGATGGTCTACATGACGGTCTCGATGGCGGGTGGGGCCGGTGGGGTGGGCGGGGCCGGGGGTGGCCACCACCATTCCGCCGCGGCGGGGGCGGGAGGGGTGCCGCTCCTGACGGGGGTGCTGCTCCTCTACTACACGGTGTACGTGCTGTGGGGCGGGGCGCGGCTCGTCCCGGCGGCCGGGTCTCCGGGGCCGGCGGGCCCCGCCGCCCCGGTGCACGCCGGCCTCGCCCCGGCCCCCGCCGCGGTGCGCGCCGGCCTGGCCCCGGCCGGCGGCCCGGTTCTCGCGCGGGTCGTCGGGTCGGCGGGGCGGGCCGAGGTGGCGGAGGCGTGCCGGTTGGCGATGGGGATCGGGATGGTGGCGATGCTGCTGGGGGTGTGACGGGTGGCCGCTGCGCGGAGCAGTTCCCCTACCCGCCCCTCCCCGAAACCGTGGGCTCCGCCCCCGGACCCCCGCGCCTCAAACTCCCCCAGCTACCGCTGGGAGGTGCCCCCGGCGAGGCTGGATTTGCCCGGCCCCCGACGTGGCCTCCATCACTCCCCCACCCGTCCCATACCCGCAGGTAGCGTCGCGCTCATAGGGTGGCGGCATGATGGTCCCGGCCGTACTTCTGCTGCTCGGCGTGCTGACCGCTCTTCTTGCTCCCCGGCTGCTGGGTCGGGCGGACTGGACCGAGCGGGAACCGGTGGTCGCGCTGTGGGTGTGGCAGTGTGCCGTGGCCGCGGTGCTGCTCTGTTTCGCGCTGTCGATGGTGCTCAGCGCCTCGGCGGCCTGGCTGGTGGTGCGCGGGCGGGTGTTCGGCTCGGCGCCGCACGCCGTCGTGGACGCGTACACGCAGGGCGCCGGGAGCCCGGTGGCGGCCGGTACCGCGCTGCTGCTGGCGATGGGCGGGCTGTGGACCGGGGCGAAGCTGGCCGCGGAGGTGCTGCGGACCCGGTCCCGGCGCCGCCGCGAGCGGGCCGAGCTGCACCAGCGGGCACCCCTGCTGCCCGGCGAGGACCCGGGCGCCGAGCGCCTGGTGGTGCTGGAGGGGCCGCGCCCCGACGCCTGGTGGCTGCCGGGCCCGGCCGCGCAGCTGGTGGTCACCACGGCCGCGCTCAGCCGGTTGAAGGGCCGCCAGCTGGACGCCGTACTCGCCCACGAGCAGGGGCACGCCGTCGCCCGGCACGACTGGCTGCTGCACTGCGCGGAAGCCCTCGCCGGCGGGTTCCCGCAGGTGCCGGTCTTCGCGGCGTTCCGCGCCGAGATGCACCGGCTGGTGGAGCTGGCCGCGGACGACGCGGCCTCCAAGCGGTACGGGCGGCTGACCATCGCCCTGGCGCTGATCGAACTCAACGAGCACACCGGCGTGTTCGGGCCCTGCCCCAGCACCCACGCGCACGTCCCGCAGCGGGTGCGCCGGCTGCTCACCGCCAAGCCCCGGCTGACCCCCCTGCGCCGGCTGCGGCTGACCGCGGCCGCCGCGCTGGTACCGGCCGTCCCGCTGCTGGTCGCCTTCGCCCCGGGGCTCACCGCTCTGAGCTGAACCTCCCGCGTTCGACCGCGTGTTGGCCGAAATCCCGGCGCCACCCCTGGCCGGTCCGCGCCGGGTCCGCGATCCTGGAGGGGACCGTCGACGGGGAGGCCGCCATGCCGATGCTCGTGATCGAGGGAAGCTACCGGGTGCTGGGCGCCCGCCCGGACGGCGACTCCGTCCGCTTCACCCCGGCCGATCCGGCCCACTGGGACCTGGTACCGGGCCCGCACGCGGTGCGCCGGAACAAAAGCGGCTCGGCCCAGCTGCGGCTGGACGGCATCGACACCCTGGAGACCCACTACACCCCGGCGCACGGCAGCGAGCTGCACCAGCCGGCGCCGTACGCCGAGCAGGCCGCGGCCGAGCTGACCGGCCGGCTGGGCTTCACCTCGGTGCTGCGCGACGCCTCCGGCACGGTCACCGGCTCGGAACCCGCGCAGGTGCCCGGGTACGTGCTGACCCGCGGGGCGGACGTCAACGGCCGCTGCGTGGCGATCGCGGGCCGGGGGCCGGCGCCCGCGCCGAGCGGCGCGCAGGTGCACGTGGACGCCGAGCTGGTGCGCCAGAGCGTGAACCACCACCAGCTCGCGCAGGGGCTCGCCTATCCGACGTACTACAGCAAGCTGTACCCGGAGCTGCGGGAGGCGATGACCGCGGCCGTGGTGCGGGCGCGGTCCGCCGGCTGGGGCCTGTGGCCCGTGGACGCGACCCTGAGCGGGGCCAAGACCGACGGGCTCGGGTCGCTGACGGAGAGCGTGGTGCTGCTGCCCAAGCTCTTCCGGCGGCTGGCCGACTACCTGACCCTGGGAGCGGGCGATCCCTCGCTCGCGGGCTTCCGGGCCTTCCTGGACCAGCGGGACGACCGGGTGCTGGTGCTCTCCCGGGGCCAGTACACGGGCCTGTCGACGGTGGTCGAGGTGACGGGGCGGACGGTACGGCTCACCACCCCGCCCGAGGACCTGGTCTTCGAGGAGCGCTGACGCCGCAGGCGGCGGCCGGGCGGCACGGGGCCGGTACTGGGACGATCCCCCGCGTCGCCCCAGTACCGGCACGCCGGCCTGACCTCCACCGGACTCCGGACTGCCGGAACCGCCCCATGGAGGTCTGCGCTGAGTATATTGGCTGGGAGCCAGTCAACGCAGGAGTAAGCATGGTCCCGCGCAGCCCATCGGTCAATGAAGAGTTGCGCAGGCGTTCCCGGGAACGGCTGCTGCAAGCCACGGTCGATCTGGTGTCCGAGCACGGCTACGAGGCGACCACCCTCGGGGACATCGCGGACCGGGCCGGTACCGCCCGGGGCCTGGTCTCGTACTACTTCCCGGGCAAGCGCCAGCTGCTCCAGTCGGCGGTGCACCGCCTGATGCACATGACGCTGTCGGCGGGGCTGGAGCGCGAGCCGCACACCGAGGACGGGCGGGAGCTGCTGGCCCGGGCGATCGACGCGATCCTGGGCCTGGCGGTGGAGCAGCGGCTGCTGATGCGGACCCACATGGCGGGCATCCTGTCGGCCGACGGCTTCGTCCAGTGTCCCGAGCAGCAGCGGCTCGCGGAGCTGCTGCGGGGGGCGGTGGTCTCGTACGGCTCGCCCGTGCCCGACCGGGACTACCCGCTGCTGCGGGCGCTCCTGATGGGCGCGGTGTTCTCGGTGGTGCTGCCGGGGGCGCCGATGCCGATGGCCCAGCTGCGCGCCGAGTTGTTCCACCGCTACGGCCTGGACTGGGAGATGGGGGTGCCGCCGGACGGGGAGCCGCCCGGCGACGCTCCTCAGTAGCGGTAGTCCGGCTGGCTCTGGACGTTGAGCCGGTCCAGCCGGACGTCCTCGGCCGGGTCGGTGCGCGGGTCGCGGATCGACAGCACGTCGAGGCCCTTGACGATGTCGTTCGAGTAGATGTGTCCGTTGTAGTAGTACGCGGACCAGGAGCCGCCGACGCTGAGGGCGGTGGTGGACAGCGGCCCGCGCTCGAAGTAGCCGATCTCGTGCGGCCGGGTGGAGTCGGTGAAGTCCCAGACCGAGACGCCGCCCTGGTACCAGGCCTGGACCATGATGTCCCGGCCGGGCACCGGGATCAGCGAGCCGTTGTGGGCCACGCAGTTCTCCGTGTCGGCCTGCGGGCGGGGCATCTTGTAGTAGCTGCGGAAGACGAGCCTGCGCTGGTCGCCCCGGCCGGTGATGTCGTAGATGCCGTCCGCGCCGCGGGTGGCGCCGGTGGCCGCGTTGCAGGTGGCTCCGCCGCCCCCGCCGAGCTCGTCGGTGAAGACGACCTTGTCGGCGCGCTCGTTGAAGGTGGCGGAGTGCCAGAACGAGAAGTTGACGTTGTCCTGGACCCGGTCGAGGACCTTGGGCTGCTCGGGCTTGCTGATGTCGAAGAGGATGCCGTCACCCATGCAGGCACCGGCCGCGAGCTTCTTCGAGGGCAGCACGGTGATGTCGTGGCAGCCGGTGGTCTTGGTGACCCCGGGGTTGGTGGGCGCGCCCGGGTTGCCGCCGTCCGGGAAGAGCACCGGGAAGCCGACCACCTTGGCTTGTTCGGGTGCCTGCTTGGGCACCTTGACGACGGAGATCCCGTCGTGCGGCGGCCGGCAGTCCGGGAAGGCCTCGCTGGGCGAGTACGAGGAGACGTAGAGGTAGACGGAGCTGCCGCTGGGCACCAGGGTGTGGGTGTGGGAGCCGCAGGCGGTCTCGACGGCGGCGACGTACTTCGGGTTGGCCTTGTCGCGGATGTCGAAGATCTTGATGCCCTCCCAGGACGACTTCTCGGTCGCGGGCTGGGAGACGCTGTTGCAGGAGTTGTCGCTGCGCGAGGAGTCGGTGGACAGGAAGAGCAGGTTCCCCCAGACCGAGACGTCGTTCTGGCTGCCGGGGCAGAGCACCTGGCTGACCACCCGCGGCGCGGCCGGCCGCCTGATGTCGTAGACGACGAAGCCGTCGTAGTTGCCCGCGTAGGCGTAGCCGTCCTGGAAGGCGAGGTCGGTGTCGAAACCGGTCAGGGCGTCCTTGGGCAGGTTGGCCAGGTGCTCGACGTTGTCGCTGTGGACGATCTCGTCCTGGCCGGGGATCTCGCCGGCGGCGATGGCCGCCTTCACCGACTGCGCGGTCCGCGCGGAGACGCCCCGGTCGGGGGTGCCTCCCGGGTCCGGGGTGGCGGCCGCGGGGACGGCCGCCAGGAGGGCGGCCAGGAGTCCGGCCGCCGCCGCGGCCGCTCCTAATCGCCTGCGCCGCACGGGGGTGGTGTGCAACGGGGTCACTGCTTCCTCCCTGGAATCAGCTGATGCACGGTGGGCACGGAACATGGACCCCGGCAGTATGTTCCCTATCATGCACATGGCAACAGATGGCACCTGACGACGCCGACTCCCCCTGGAGGCCGCTGTGCTGACCCACCCTCACTTAGCCCGCGCGGCCGCCCTCGGGCTGCTGGCGATCGCGGTGCTGGCCGGCTGCGACAGCGGCGGCGGCGGCAGCGCGGCCGGGCCCGGCGCGGCCGCCCGGGACGGGGCCCCGGTGGTGGTGGCGCCCGGCCGGCCGGGCGGGGCGAACCGGCACCTGACCGCCGCCGAGGCGGCCCGGGAGCGGCCTGACGACTCCCCCGACACCGCCGACTTCAGCTACGTGAACCGGATGATCGAGCACCACCGGCAGGCCCTGACCATGAGCGCCCTGGCCCCCGCCCGGGCCGGCTCGGCGGCCGTACGGCGCCTCGCCGAGCGGATCGCCGCCGCCCAGCGCCCGGAGATCGGGGCCATGGAGGGCTGGCTGGCCGCCCACCCCGACCCGGCGGCCGGCGCCGCCGGCATGCACCACGACCACGCCGGCGCCATGCCGGGCATGGCCACCCCGCAGCAGCTCGCCGCGCTGACCGCGGCCCGCGGCGCCGCCTTCGACCGGCGCTTCCTGGAGCTGATGACCGCCCATCACCGCGGCGCGCTCACCATGGCCGGCGAAGCCCTCGCCGACGGGAACAACACCGCCGTCGAGGAGATGGCCACCGAGGTGATCGCCCAGCAGGGTGCCGAGATCGACCGGATGCGGGCCATGGGCTGACGGGTCCGGGCCCCGGTGTCATGCTGGGGAACGCCCATCCTGGGAACACCCCTGCGGGAAGGAGCGCCGCCGTGCTTCGGGTCGCTGTCGTCGGTTCGGGCCCCAGCGGGGTCTACACCGCTCAGACGCTGGTGGAACAGAGCGTGGTGCCGGACGTCCGGGTGGACGTGCTCGACCGGCTGCCCTGCCCCTACGGGCTGGTCAGGTACGGCGTGGCCCCCGACCACGAGAAGATCAAGTCGCTCCAGGGCAACCTGCGCACGGTGCTCGAGGACCCGCGGATCCGCTTCCTGGGACACGTCGAGGTGGGCGAGGGGGCGCTGACCCCGGCCCGCCTGCTGGAGCTCTACCACGCGGTGGTCTACTGCGTCGGCGCAGCCCGGGACCGGCACCTGGGCATCCCCGGGGAGGACCTGCCGGGCGTGTACCCGGCCACCGACTTCGTCTCCTGGTACAGCGCGCACCCGGACGCCGCCACGGACTCCTTCGCGCTCGAGGGGGTGCGCTCGGCGGTGGTGGTGGGCGCGGGGAACGTCGCGGTGGACGTGGCCCGGATCCTGGCCCGCGGGGCCGAGGAGCTGCGCCCCACCGACATGCCGCAGCCGGCCCTCGGCGCGCTGGCCGGCAGCGGGGTGCGCGAGGTCCGGATGGTGGCCCGCCGGGGGCCCTCGCAGGGCCGGTTCACCACCAAGGAGCTGCGGGAGCTGGGCGCCCTGCCGGGAGTGGCGGTGGTGGTGGACCCGGCCGAGCTGGCGCTGGACCCGGCGTACGCCGACCCGGCGGCACTGCCCGCGGTGAACCGGCGCAACGTGGAGGTGCTGCGGAGCTGGGCCGAGGCGGGGCCGCCGGCCGCCGGGGCCCGGCTGCTCGGGCTGCGCTTCTACCTGCGCCCGGTGGAACTGCTGCCCGGACCGGACGGCCGGGTGGGCGCGGTGCGCTGCGAGCGGACCCTGCCCGACGGGCCGGCCGGGGTGCGGGGCACCGGGACGTACGAGGACGTGGCGGCTCAGCTGGTGCTGCGCTCGGTCGGGTACACCGGCACCCCGCTGCCGGGGCTGCCCTTCGATCCGGCGCACGGCACGGTGCCGCACGAGGCCGGCCGGGTGCTGCGCGCGGGGGCGCCCTCGCCGGGCGAGTACGTCGCCGGCTGGATCAAGCGCGGGGCGACCGGCGTGATCGGCACCAACCGGCCCTGCGCGAAGGAGACCGCCACCTCGCTGCTGGCGGACGCCCCGTCGCTGTCGGCCCGTTCGCTGCCCGATCCGCTGCCGGCGCTGCGGGCGGCGGGCTCCCGGCCGGTGGAGTGGCCGGGCTGGCTCTCGATCGAGGCGGCGGAGCTGTCCCTGGGGCACTCGCTGGGCCGCGGCTCGGTCAAGATCCCCGACTGGGCGGGGCTGTTGGCCGCGGCGGAGGCCGCGGGCTGACGGTCGGGGCGCCGGCTCCGTCAGCCGTCGCCCCCGGTGTGCCGCCCGCCCCTCAGCCTGCCGTACCCCGCGCCTCCTCGGCCGCGGCCGCCGCCAGCACGCTGGGGAGCAGGCCGGGGAAGAGTTCGGCCAGGGCGGCCTCGCGGAGGAGGTTCATCTTGGCCGTGCCCCGGTAGGTCTGGCGGATCACGCCGCTCTCCCGCAGCACCCGGAAGTGGTGCGTGGTGGTCGACTTGGTGACCGGCAGGTCGAAGGTGGAGCAGGCGAGTTCACCCGCCGCCAGGGCCAGCCGCCGGACGATCTGGAGCCGTACCGGGTCGGCCAGGGCCGCCAGTACCTCGTGGAGCCGGATCTCCGGGCGCTCGGGGTGGGCGAGGGTGCGCTGGGTCGCTGCCTCGGTCAACATCTGCTCCGCTCCTCGGTCCCGGCCGGATCCCGCCGACCGTCGTGCCGCCCGGCTGCCGGGTCCCGCCGTGTGCATCGTACTCCGATGGAGCTCGTAGTACGAGAACTCTCGTAATACGAAGAAACTCGTAGTACGGTGAATCTCGTACTACGGCAGATCTCGTAGTACGGTCGTTCCCGTACAAGCCATCTGGCGCGGTGCCCGAAACGGAGCTGTCATGAGTGCCCTGTTCGACCCCTACACCCTGCGATCGCTGACCATTGCGAACCGCGTCTGGATGGCACCCATGTGCCAGTACTCCGCCGCCCCGCAGGGCCCCGAGGCCGGAGTCCCCACCGACTGGCACTTCACCCACTACGCCGCCCGCGCCACCGGGGGCACCGGGCTGGCCATCGTCGAGGCCACCGCCGTCAGCCCCGAGGGCCGGATCTCCCCCTATGACCTCGGCATCTGGAACGACACCCAGACCGAGGCCTTCCGCAGGATCACCGCCTTCCTCAAGAGCCAGGGCACCGTCCCCGGCATCCAGATCGCCCACGCCGGCCGGAAGGCCTCGACCGAGCGCCCCTGGAAGGGCGGCGCACCGGTCGGCCCCGACGCGCACGGCTGGCAGCCGCTGGGGCCCAGCCCGGTCGCCTTCGCCGAGGGGCACCCCGTCCCCACCAAGCTCACCGTCGAGGGGATCCAGGAGGTCGTCACCCAGTTCGCCGACGCCGCCCACCGCGCCCTCGACGCCGGCTTCCAGGTCGCCGAGATCCACGGCGCCCACGGCTACCTCATCGGCGAATTCCTCTCCCCCCACTCCAACCGGCGCACCGACGGCTACGGCGGCTCCTTCGAGAACCGCGCCCGCTTCGCCCTCGAGGTCGTCGACGCCGTCCGCGCCGTCTGGCCGCAGGACCTGCCCCTCTTCTTCCGCATCTCCGCCACCGACTGGCTGGCGGAGGAGGGCTGGACCGGCGACGACACGGTCCGCCTCGCCACCCTCCTCAAGGAGCACGGCGTCGACCTGCTGCACGTCTCCACCGGCGGGAACTCCCCGCACGCCAAGATCCCCGTGGCCCCGGGCTTCCAGGTCCCCTTCGCCACCCGGGTGCGCGAGGAGGCCGGGCTCCCCGTCGCCGCCGTCGGTCTCATCACCGAGCCCGAGCAGGCCGAAAAGATCATCGCCAACGGCGAAGCCGACGCCGTGGCCCTCGGCCGCGAACTCCTGCGCAACCCCTACTGGCCCCGCCACGCCGCCCGCGAGCTCGGCGGCGAGGTCACGACCCCGGTCCAGTACCACCGCTCCTGACCGCCGGGGGCGCCCCGGCCGATCACCGGTCGGGGGCCATCCGGCCCCAGTTCAGCACGATCGCGTCCAATAACGCGGTGCGGTCCTGGGAGGGGTTGAGGACGTAGAGCACCTGGCCCAGCCGCAGCGCGGCCGCCACGTCCGCCCCCGGGGTGAGCCGCAGCCGCTCCATGACCTGGCCCGCGGTGACCGGCAGCACCCGTCCGCTCTCGGCCAGCAACGTCTGCTCCATCTGCCGCAGCGTCACCTCGTCCACGTCGGCGGCCGCCGGAACCAGCGCCAGGCTCTGGTCCCAGCGCCGCCGGTAGCGGTCCCGGACGTCCCGCAGGTCCAGGCCGAGCAGCCCGAGATCCCCGGCGGCCCGCTCCAGCACGGCCAGGTAGTCGTACACCACCCCGGAGCGGCCGAGCTTGGTCCGCCAGCGGCCGATCAGGGTCTCCGCGTCCGGGTGCTGCTCGATGGCCCGGGTGATCTCGATGGCCACCGCGACGTACTGCACTGCCGCTTCGAGCAGGGCCGCCAGGCAGGGCTCCCACTGCGCGCCGCTGGGCACGGCGGAGCCGCAGGAGCGCTTGAACCACTCGTAGCAGGCCGCCTGGGTCTCGCGGTCCCGCGGCACCCCGAGGTCGAGGTTGTGGGCGAACCGGGTCCGCAGCCGGTCCAGCGTGTACGGGAACCCGCCGGCGGCGGCACTGTCCACGCCCACCACGCGGGCCTGGTCGAACAGGAAGGTGAAGCTGGTCGTCCAGGCCTCCGCCAGCCAGGAGGACAGCCAGTTGGTGGTGGAGTAGAAGCCGTACTCGGGCGGCGCGAGCACCGGGCGGGGGACGGTCAGCTGGTCACCGGCCGGGTGGCCGGTGAGCGCGTGGCAGAGCGATTCCAACTCCTGCCGTCCGTGCTCCAGTTCCGTCAGCATGGTGAGCGGGGTCTCCCCGGACTTCCCCGCCTCCGGCGGCGCCTCGGCCGTCATCCCGGCCGCCCCCCGCCCAGCACCGGTCCACCGTGCTGCGCCGGGATCACGTTGGGGCTGCGCCGGTTGCCGCCCGGCCTGACCGGCTCCAGTATCGGACCGCGCAGGTTGAAGGTGACGTAGGCCTCCGACAGGGCCAGTCCGCGGGTCGGATCGGTGATGCCGAAATCGTAGGGCTGGAAGGGGACTTCACGCTTGAGCTCTTCCACCCAGCAGACCCCCTTGCGCTGGTCGGGGTCGACCCGGCGGATGGTCGGGTGGAAGCGCCGGGGCTGGCCGGTCGCGTCACTGGCCACGTACATGGTCACGATGCGGCGGCGGAACTGGTACGACTGGCGCTCGGCGTTGCGGAAGGCGTCGAAGGCCGGGGCCAGGTGCCCCAGGTGGAAAAGGGCCAGGGCCCGCATGAACTCCACGCGCAGGTTGGAGAGTTCGTCGAGGTCCTGGAGCTTGTTCGCCAACTCCAGGCACTCCTCCCAGTCCTTGCGGCTGAGCGGCAGGGTGAGCCGTTCCAGCTCCCCCGCCATGAAGCGGAAACCGGTCTTGGCCATCCAGAAGAGGTCCACCAGCAGGCGCAGGCAGCGGCGGTCGTCGATGGCCGCGGCCCGCGACTGGAGGTGTTCGAAGGCCTTGCGGATACCGGCCGGATCCGGGTCGTTGCTGATCAGCCCGCTGACCCGGAGCGCGTACAGGTACGCCGCCAGCGGCTGGTCGTGCTCGGCAAGCTCCCGCAGCTTCTCCTCGGCCAGCCGGTCGTCCTTGGCCAGCCCGGCGATGTCGGCGAAGCGGGCGTTGTACTTCGCCTCCTGCTTGGGGCTGAGGTCCCCCACGTCGATCAGCAACAGCCGCGACAGGCACTCGGCGAGGAGTTCGTCGGCGTCGGCGGAGGGCAGGGCCTTGTTCTTCAGGATCTCGTTGGTCACCCAGCAGACCACGTCGACCGGGTAGTACTTGTCGGAGGTGATGCCCATCGAGTCGGAGGTGATCCGCAGCACCCGGGCGACCAGTTCACGGATGCGCTCCACCGGGACCGGATCGGGCATCCCGCCGTCCGGGCCGCTGCGCAGCAGCTCGTGGATCTGCGCGCCGATGACGCTGGCCTGTTCCACCATCAGGTTGGGCCGGACCCCGGAGCGGGTGGAGAAGGAGCCGGTGGCCAGGGCGTCCTCGACGACGTCCTCGGCGCGGCGCAGCACCTCGGTGCGGGTCTCGACGTTGGAGAACTTCTTGCGCTGGCAGAACTTGACCCACTCGCGGCACAGGTTGGTCTCCAGCAGCGCGAGGCGCGGACTGGGGTAGTGGGCGGCGCCGTTGGCGGTGGCGAAGGCGTCGGCGATGCGCAGGAAGTAGTCGGCGTACCGCTCCTCCTGGGCCCCCTGCGGTCCTATCCGGTTCAACAGGTCGACGGCGAACTGCACTTCGCCGCCACCGCCGGTGGAACTGTCGGGCCGCACCTCGGCCAGGGCCTCGGCGATGGCCTCGATCTCGGACTCGTCGCTGGTGCGCTCGGCCCGGACCAGGATCTCGGCCTCGAGCTCGTTGCGGGCGCTGAGCGAGTAGTTGCCGTCGTTGTCCTCCTCCCAGCGGATCAGGTCGACCTTGCCGAGGAGCTGGGGGAGGTTGCGGACTCCGTCCCGGCCGACCACCCGCAGGGCCAGCTCCAGCGGGATGGCCTGGCCGTGCCGGGAGACCACCAGGACGATGTTGACCAGGCGTTCGTAGGGGCCCCGGTACGAGGAGCCCTCGCCGGAGTCCTCCATCTCGCGCAGGGTGGCTTCGAGGTTGTCCACCAGGCCGGCCTTGTGGAGGGCGGCGGCCATCGCGGTGGGCGGGTCGTACTCCTTGGCGTTGCGGGCCTCGTTGGTGAGGGCGGTCTCCGCGTACCGCAGTTCGAGGACCAGGCCCCCGCTGACCTGGCCGCGGGTCTCGGGCAGCAGCCGGTAGAGGGCCGACAGGAAGGTCTTGTCCTGCTGGATCCGGGCGCGGACGTTCTCCGGGATGACGATGCCGAGCGATTCCAGGTGCCCGGCGAACCGCCGCATCTCGGTCTGGCGCAGCGTGGCGGGGGCGTGCACCAGGTGTTCGCGGGACCGGTCGTCGGTGCGGTAGCAGCTGCCCACCAGGACCGTGCGGCGGCCGCGCGAGTCCAGGTACTTGGCCAGCCGGAAGTACTCGTCTTGGTCGACCATGCCGTCCCAGACCAGGAGGGTGCTGGACTTGGAGATCGTCTCGGCCCAGCTGCAGAACGTGTCGATGGCGTCGTAGGACGGGCGGTTGGCGCGCCGCGGGATGTGCAGGACGGCGTGGCCGCTCTGGTGGGCCACGGCGTAGGCGAGGGAGGCCAGGGCGATGGACTTGCCGGTGCCGGTGGGGCCGGCCAGCAGCAGCGGGCGCTCCAGCAGCCCGCGGCCGGAGAGGGCGGCGTCCACCCGCTCGCGCAGCGAGCTCTCGTAGTCGCGACGGAACGGCAGGCCGTTGGCCACCGCGGTCCACAGCGAGGAGGCCTCGCTGGCGCCCAGGAACTCCCGGAAGCGGGCGTAGCGCAGCTCGTCGGACTGGTTGACCGGCGGGCTGAGCAGGTCCACGTCTATGGGCTGGCCGAAGGAGGCGACGGAGTTCCAGATGTCCCGGGGGACCTCGTGGAGTTCGGCGACGCCCTCGGAGGTGAGCCGGATCTGGTGGCCGCCGGAGTCGAAGCGGTGCAGGCCCGCGAGGCGGCCGCGGCGCTTGGCGTCCTCGATGTAGCTGGCGAAGTCCTCCTCGTGGGGCACCAGGACGCCGGACTCGATCGCGGCGGCGACGAACTCGTCCTCCAGCTCGATCTCGGTGGCCGAGAAGAGGTGCGCCTGCCCGCGGCCGAGCCGGCTGAGCAGGCCGTAGAGGTCTTCGGCGCCGAACCAGTCGTCGGTGCTCCAGGCCTCGATGACCAACACCCCGCGGGGGGTGATCAGTTCGTCCGGCAGGCGCTGGGCCAGGTGGCGGGCCGCCACCCGCCGGGCACCCAGTTCGAGCCGGCTGGTGGGCGGCTGGTCCTCGGGGGGCTGGTCGGCGCCGCCGAAGAGCAGCACGGCCTGGACGCGGTTGCGGCTGCGCGGCGCGGGCGGGCGGTAGTTGGAGGAGGCGACGGGCTGGACGGTGCGGGAGTCGTTGCGCAGGGCCTTGACGAGGAGCGAGTCGACGGCGGTGGTGAACACGCCGTTCCACGGCAGGTCGGCGGCGACCTTGAGCCAGGGCGGTTCCGCAAGGTCCTCGGCGGACTTGGTGAGGGCGCTGAGCACGTCCTGCTTGCGCGGCGCGGGCACCTTGAGCAGCAGCCGGTACAGGTCGTCCGCATCCGCGGGGCCGCCCATGGCGCGGGCGGCGGGGGCGGCGAGCGGGTCGACCCCGCTCTCCAACAGCAGGTACTTCTGGCCAAGGAGCAGGAAACAGGGCCCCTGTTCGAGCCGGCCGATCAGATCCTCGTGCTGGGCAGTCATCGCTCTCCTCGCCACGGACCGTGAGGCTCGCAACCACCCTAGGAGAACCACCCCCACCCCCGCGCCCGCTTCGCGGAACCTTGCCCTCCCGGAGTTGGGGGACCGGGTGCGGCGGTCAGGCGGCGGCTCTGAGGAGGTCGGCGAGTTCGTCGTGGAGGGCTTGGGCGAGGGCGGGGAGGTCGGGGACGGCGGAGGTGTCGGCGACCAGGCCGAAGTGGGCGGTGCCCTGGTACGTGGAGACCGCGACGGCCAGGGACTGGCCGCTGGCCAGCGGGGCGAGGGGGTACACCTCGGCGACCCGGCTGCCGGCCAGGGTCAGGGTGAGGCCGGGCAGCGGGACGCTGGTGACCAGGACGTCGAAGAGCAGCCGGGCGGCGTGGGCCAGGAGGGGGCCGCCGAGGCGGTGGCCGAGCGGGTGGACGTGGTCGGCGAGCAGGGCGACGGCGCCCGCCCCGCGGGTGGGGCCGGCCTCTTTGTTGCGGTCCATCTCGGAGCGGACCGCGTCGAGCCGGTCCAGTGGCTCGGGCAGCGCCACCGGCAGGCGGATCAGGTAGCCCGAGAGCCGGTTGCCGGCGCCGGCGGTACCGCGGGGCCGGCGGCGGGAGACGGGGATCAGGGCGCGCGGGCCGGCCCCGTCGACCTGCTCGCCGCGGCCGGTCAGCCAGCGGCGCAGGGCGCCCGCGACCACGGCCGTCAGGACGTCGTTGACGGTGCCGCCGCCGGCCCGGCGGATCCGGTTCACCTCGTCGAGCGGCAGGGCGACGCCCGCGGTGCTGCGTTCCCCGGCGTGGGTACCGGGGGTGGTCAGGCCGTCCGGGACGCCGAGCGGGAGCCCGGAGCGGGCCACCGCGGCGCCGATCTCGAGGGCCTGGCCGAGGTCCTGGACCCGGGAGGCCAGGGCGCCGGGCAGGGCCCGCAGACCGGAGCGGGTGGCGAGCGCACCGGGCAGGGCCCGCAGACCCGACGGGGAGGCCAGGGCGCCGGGGAGGGCGCGCAGGGCGGCCGGGGGCCAGGCGGCGGGGAGGGGGCGGGAGCCGGGGTCCGCGGCCGGGACGCGCGGGCCCGGCCGGCTGCCCCGGGGCGGGGACGCGGGGCGGGGCGCGGCCGGGGCCTGGTCCGCCTCGTCGAAGAGGGCGGCGGCCAGCGCGAGGGCGCCGAGTCCGTCGGCGAGGGCGTGGTGGAACTTGAAGAGCACGGCGAAGCCGGCCGGGTCCGGCCCGGCGATCACGTGGGCCTCCCACGGCGGCCGGTCGCGGGCCAGCGGCCGGGCCATCAGCGGCCCGGCGGCCCGGTGCGGGTCGTGGGCGGTGGTGCGGACCAGGCCGACGTGCCGGGCGGGGTCGAAGCCGGGGTCCGGGGCCCAGCGGGCCGCCCCGACCGGCAGCAGCACGTCCCGGATGCGGCGGCGCAGCCCCGGCACCCCGGCGGCGCGTCGCGTCAGCTCCTCCAGCGCCCGCTGCGCCGCGTCCGGCCCGTCGGCGGTGAAGCGGACGAGGGCGGCCAGGTGCATGGGGTGGTCGGGGGACTCCATCCGCCAGAAGGCGAGGTCGAGCGGGGACAGGTGGTCGACGGTCGCCTCGCGCACGGGGGTGCCCTTCGCGTCATGAACGGGTGCTCGCAGTCAACCCCGGTTCGCTCCATACGATCAAGTAACCGCCCGATCCGGCCATCACCGGTCCGGATGAATCGATCCCGGTCGGCAACGGGCCGCGGAACGGTCGGCGGTCACGGTCGTCAAGCCTGCCCCCATCGGCCCGGGTACGCCCCGCCATGATCGACCAGTAGAGTGACGCAGCGTGGCAGCACGACCCTTGAACGAGATCGTCGAAGCGGGCTGGGCCCGCGCACTGGAGCCGGTCGCCGGGCAGATCACCGCCATGGGCGACTTCCTGCGCGCGGAGATCGCGGCCGGACGCACCTACCTCCCCGCCGGGGCGCACGTCCTGCGCGCCTTCCAGCAGCCCTTCGACGAGGTCAGGGTGCTGATCGTGGGGCAGGACCCGTACCCCACCCCCGGGCATGCCGTCGGGCTGTCCTTCTCGGTGGCGCCCGAGGTCCACCCCGTGCCCGGCAGCCTGGAGAACATCTTCCGCGAGCTGCACGGCGACCTGGGGCTGCCGCGGCCGGCCAACGGCGATCTGACCCCCTGGACCAGACAGGGCGTCCTGCTGCTCAACCGCGCCCTGACCACCGCCCCGCGCAAGCCGGCCGCGCACCGCGGCAAGGGCTGGGAGGCGGTCACCGAGCAGGCCATCCGGGCCCTCGCGGCGCGCGGTACGCCACTGGTCTCCATCCTGTGGGGGCGGGACGCACGCAACCTGCGGCCGCTGCTGGGGCAGCTGCCCGCGGTGGAGTCCGCGCACCCCTCCCCGATGTCCGCCGACCGGGGCTTCTTCGGGTCCCGCCCCTTCAGCAGGGCGAACGACCTGCTGGTGCGCCAGGGTGCACAGCCCGTGGACTGGCGCTTGCCGTCCGTGAGTTGAGCGTATCTGAACTTCAACGGATAAATACGGACAGATGCCGCCCTGGTGGACCCTGCCCGAACAGCGGGTGCCGCAAAGCCAGTAGCATGCGGCGCCATGAGCTCCCCCACTGGGCCCGCTGGCCTGCCCGTACGAATGCCGCGCCCCCGTCAGACCGGACGGCACCGCCGCCCCGAGCCTGCGGTCGCCCCTGAGGGCGCACCTGCGCTGGTGCTCGCCGTGCCCGGTGTCCCGTCGCCCGCGGCGCGGTCCCTGGCGGAGGAGACCCTGAGCATCGCCCGTTCCGAGCTGCCCGGCCTGGACGCCCTGATCGGCTACGTCGACGGTGACGACGCCGAGGGCTCCGAGTACCCGACCCTGTCCGCCGTGCTCAGCGCGGTGGCCGCCGCCCGGGCCGCCCGGATCGAGTTCGCCCGGGCCGCCGGGCAGGAGACCGCCGCCGCCGAGGGGCCGGCCGCCGTGGTGGTGCCGCTGCTGGCCGGCCCGGACAGCGCTCAGCTGCGGCTGATCCGCCAGGCCCTGATGGACAGCCCGGCCCCGGTCGAACTGGCCGATGTGCTCGGCCCGCACCCGCTGCTCGCGGAGGCGCTGCACGTCCGGCTGTCCGAGGCGGGGCTGGCCCGGGCGGACCGGGCCCGGCTCTTCACGGTCGCCACCGCGGCCGACGGGATCATCCTCGGTACGGTCGGCGGGGCGGAGGCCGTGCAGGCCGCCGGCATCACCGGCATGCTGCTGGCTGCGCGGCTGGCGGTACCGGTGATCGCGGCCGCGCTGGACCAGGAGGGGTCGGTGGCCGCGGTCGCCGAGCAGCTGCGCGGCTCGGGCTCGCTGCAGCTGGCGCTGGCGCCGTACGTGATCGGGCCGGAGGCGGCCGAGGGCCTGCTGGAGACGGCCTGCAAGGAGGCCGACTGCGCGAGTGCGGAGCCGCTGGGGGCGTACCCGGCGCTGGGCAAGCTGGCGGTGGCCCAGTACGCGGCCGCCCTGGGCATCCCCCAGCCCGCCACCCGCTGACTCCCCGTACCCCAAGGCCCGCCCCTCCCCGGGGCGGGCCTCGCCACATCCCCGGCCGTACCCTCCCTCCCGGAGCGCAGCGCCGCTGCCTGGTGCGGCGTACACCCAGCCCCGCCGAGCTGCCCGGCGCGGCGGGACGCAAAGGGCGGCCGAGCCCAGGATTCGGGGCTCCGCCCCGGGCCCCGCGCCTCAAACGCCGGCGGGGCTGGATTTGGCTGGGCAGGCCACTGCACCGGTGGGCGCGGGGTCCCGCTACGTGAAGACCACGCACGTGGGGGACGGGAGGGGGAGGGTGCCCTTCGGGGTGGGGAGGGCTTCGGGGGTGAGGTCGAACCAGGTGACGTCGCCGGAGCGTTCGTTGGCCGCGTACAGGCGCCGGCCCGCCGGATCGAGGGCCAGGTCCCGCGGCCAGACGCCGCCGCAGGAGACCGTGGCGGTCAGGGCCACCCGCTCCCCCGCCTCCCCCACCGCCAGCACCGCGATCGTGTCGTGCCCCCGCACCGCCGCCCACAGGTGGCGCCCGTCCGGGGAGGCCACCAGGGCCGACGGGTAGCCCCGTACGTACTCCGAGGCCTCCTCCGGTACCACCGGCACCTCGTCGAGGACGGTCAGCGTGCCCGCCGCGGCGTCGAACCGGCAGACCGTCAGCGTGGGCGTCAGCTCGTTGAGGACGTAGACGTACGCGCCGGAGGGGTGGAAGGCCAGGTGGCGCGGCCCGCTGCCGGGCGTGAGCGCGGTCTCGGCGTGCGGCCGCGGGGCGGTGCCGGCCGGACCGAGGGCGGCGATCCACACCGAGTCCGTGCCGAGGTCCACGCTGAGCAGCCAGCGCCCCGAGGGGTCCGGCAGCACCTGGTGGGCGTGCGGCCCCCGCTGGCGGTCCGGGTCGGGTCCCGAGCCGGCGTGGTCCAGGACCGCGGCCGGCGCCGAGAGCGTGCCGTCGGCCCCCCGCGGCAGCGCGCTGACCCCACCCGAGGTGTAGTTGGCGGTGAGCAGCCAGGGCCCGGCGACCGCGAGGTGGGTGGGGCCCGCGCCGCCGACCGGGGCCGGTCCGCCGAGCAGCCGGGGCACGTCCGTGTCGAGCGCGAAGGCGCCCGCCGCGCCCGCGGTGGTCTCGCTGACCGCGTAGAGCACCTGCCGGTCCGCGTCCAGCGCCAGGTACGAGGGGTCCGCCAGGGCGTCCGTGGCGCCGAGCGGGGTGAGCCCGCCGGTCGCCGGGTCGACGGCCGCGGCGGTGATGCCCCGGCCGCCCGTCGAGGTGAACGATCCGATGTACGCGCGCGCCCCCGCGCCCGCCGCGCCCTGCGGCCCGGTCTGCTCCGCCACGGTCTGACCCCTCTCGGTCTCCTGCGGACCCGGTCGCTGTCCTGCGGGTCCGTGCCGCCGACCGTAGCAGGTCTAGACCAAATCGTGGCCCTGGGCCCGCGCTTGGGCCCCGGCGTCGTGGACGTAGGCGGGGCTGCTCTCGGTGTCCTCGTAGGTCCGGTGGAAGACCGGGGTGGTCGAGCCGGACATCGGCGGCACGATCCAGGACCAGTCCGCGCCCACCTCGCGGCCCTTGCGGCGTTCGCGCTCCATGTGGGTCATGAAGCGCTGGGCCTCGGTGTGGTGGTCGGTGATGGTGACCCCGGCCCGGTCGAAGGAGTCCAGCACCGCCCGGTTGAGCTCCACCAGCGCCCGGTCCTTCCACAGCGAGCGGTCGCTGGAGGTGTCGAGGCCGAGCCGCCGGGCCACCGCCGGCAGCAGGTCGTACCGGTCGGTGTCGGCCAGGTTGCGGGCGCCGATCTCGGTGCCCATGTACCAGCCGTTGAAGGGGGCGGCCGGATAACTCACGCCGCCGATCTCGAGCCGCATGTTGGAGATCGCCGGGACGGCGTGCCAGCGCAGTCCCCAGTCCCGCCAGCGGTCGCCCTCCGGGTGCTCGATCGGCACCTCCAGCACGGCGTCCGGCGGGAGTTCGAACCAGCGGGGCTTGTCGTCGCAGCCCTGGACGACCATCGGCAGGACGTCGAAGGGGGTGCCGGGCCCGCCCGGCCAGCCGAGCCGGCGCACCCCGGCGGTGAAGCCCGCGTTGCGCGGGTCGCCCAGGGTCGTGCCGTCCGCGCAGGCGTACCCGGCGTACCGGATCAGCTGCTCGCTCCAGATGACCGGCCCCGGCCGCTCCGGGGTGTCGGGGGCGAAGACCGTGATCGTGGGGCGTACCCGCCCGGCGTTCGTGGCCTCGCGCAGGTGCTCGACGCACTGGGCGGCTATCTCGTCGGCACCGGTGAGCTCGCGGTGGTCGCGCACCCGCAGGGAGTTCCAGTAGAGGCGGCCTATGCAGCGGTTGCTGTTGCGCCAGGCCACCCGGGCTCCGTGGACGAGCTCGAGCGGCGTGTGGCGGTAGCTGCCGGTGGTCTCTATCTCGTCCCGGACCTGGGCGAGCCGCTTGAACGGGCTGCCCGCCTCCGGGTTCTCCCTGTGGTGGAGTCTGATGAACTCCTCGGCCGCTGCCCACACCTGAGCGACCGTCGAGCGCTGCTGCAGTATTTCCATTCCGGGCGGTTACCCCCTGACCGGCCAGATCCACCCTGTACATGCCGGATGAATGTGCTGTGAACAAGCACCCGTTGTACATGCGGCAGGTCAGGCGTGTACGGCAGCCCGCCGGAATTCACGCTCACAGGTGGCGCGAAGCGGCGCGTGCGCCCCGGCGAACACCGAGAATAGTCGGGTGAGCGACGATGCTGAGGCTGATGCCTACCTGTGGCTGGAAGACGTGCAGGGCGAGGCCGCGCTGGACTGGGTGCGGGCCCGGAACGCCGAGACGGTGCACGCCCTGACCAGTGGTTCCGCTTTCGGAGCACTGGTCGACGAGGTACGGGAGGTTTTGGACGACAACGGCCGGATCCCGTACGTCACCCGGCGCGGGGAGCACCTGTACAACTTCTGGCAGGACGCGGAGCACGTGCGCGGGGTGTGGCGGCGCACCACCTTGGAGGAGTACCGCACGCCGGAGCCGCGGTGGGAGGTGCTGCTCGACCTGGACGCGCTCGCCGCGGCGGAGGACGAGAAGTGGGCCTGGGCCGGCAGCCGGGTGCTGCCCCCGGCGCACCGGCACGCGCTGGTGCTGCTCTCCCGGGACGGCGCGGACGCCTGCGTGGTGCGCGAGTTCGACCTGGGGACCAAGGAGTTCGTGGCCGACGGCTTCCGGGTGCCGGAGGCCAAGACGCGGGTCTCATGGATCGACCGGGACCACCTCTACATCGGCACCGACTTCGGTCCGGACACCCTGACGGCCTCCGGGTACCCCCGCCAGGTCCGCCGCTGGCGGCGCGGCACGCCGCTGTCCGCCGCCGAGCCGGTCCACGAGGTGGCCGCGCAGGACCTGTCGGTGACCGGCTGGCGGGACCACACGCCGGGCTTCGAGCGGCACTTCGTCTCCCGGGCGGTGGACTTCTGGCGCAGCGAGCTCTTCCTGCTCGGCCCGTCCGGGGAGCTGCGGCCGGTGGACGTGCCGCAGGACGCGGGCGCGTACGCGCACCGGGAGTGGCTGGTGGTCACGCCCAAGTCCCCCTGGCTGGGGCACCCGGCGGGCAGCCTGCTGGCCTTCCGCTTCGAGGAGTTCCTGGCCGGCGGCAGGGAGGCGGCGGTGCTCTTCACCCCGGACGACCGGACCGCGCTGGCCGGGCACGCCTGGACCCGCCGGCACCTCATCGTCCGCTCGCTGGCCGACGTCACCAGCCGCCTGGACGTCCTCACCCCGGGCCCGGACGGCTGGTCCCGGGAGCCGCTGGGCGAGCTGCCGCCGCTGACCACGGCGCTGGTCACGGACACCGACGAGGACGAGAGCGACGAGTACTTCCTCGCGGTCACCGGCTTCCTGCAGCCGGCCGCGCTGTACCGGGGCGAGGTGGGCACCGGGCACGTCGTGGTCAAGGAGGCCCCACCGCGGTTCGAGGCGGACGGGATGCGGGTGCGCCAGCACTTCGCGGTCTCGGCCGACGGCACCCGGGTGCCGTACTTCGTGGTCGGCGCCGAGGGCGGCGGCCCGGCGCCGACGCTCCTGTACGGCTACGGCGGCTTCGAGGTCTCCCAGCTGCCGCGGTACAGCGCGGTCACCGGCCGCGCCTGGCTCGCCCGGGGCGGCACCTACGCGGTGGCGAACATCCGGGGCGGCCGGGAGTACGGGCCGGCCTGGCACCGGGCGGCGCTGGGGGCCGACCGGCCGCGGGCCTTCGAGGACTTCGCGGCGGTGGCACAGGACCTGGTGGCCCGGGGCGTGACCACTCCCGGGGAGCTGGGCATCGAGGGCGGCAGCAACGGCGGGCTCCTGATGGGCGCGATGCTGGTGCGCCGTCCGGAGCTGTTCGGGGCGGTGGTGGCCTCGGTGCCGCTGCTGGACATGCTGCGCTTCCACAAGCTGCTGGCCGGAGCCTCCTGGACGGCGGAGTACGGCGACCCCGACGACCCGGCGGACCGGGAGCACCTGGCGCTGCTCTCGCCGTACCACAACGCCGAGGCGGGGCGGGCGTACCCGCCGCTGCTGCTGCTCACCTCGACCCGGGACGACCGGGTGCACCCGGGGCACGCCCGCAAGATGGCGGCCCGGCTGCGCGACCTGGGCCACCGGGTGTACTTCCACGAGCACGTGGGCGGCGGCCACGGCGGGGCCACCGACCACGAGCAGACGGCGTGGAACGAGGCGCTGAGCCACACCTTCCTCTGGCGCCACCTGGCCGGCCCCGGGCAGGCGGCCGGGGCCTGAGACGCCGTACGCCCCCACCCGGAAGGGGCGGGGGCGTACGCGCCGGGCGGCGGGCCGGTCAGCGGGTGAGGATCAGCCGCGGCCGGGGGTCGGCGCTCAGCGGGGCGTCGAGCTGGGTGAGCAGTCGCTCCAGGCCGTGCAGGTGGACCAGGGCGGGGGCGCCGGCCGGGGCGTGCCCGGCGGCGGGCTCGGCGGCGCGGTCCCCCCTGCCCGCGGCAGCGGCGCCGGGGGAGGTCAGGGCCTCCACCGCGGCCTCGACCCGCCAGCAGGCGGCGGCCAGCCGGGCGTCGTGGCTGGCGTCCGGGTCGGCCGCGACCACGGCCAGCCCGCGCACCTCGCGGGCGCACTCGTCGAGCAGCGCGATGACCTGGCGGGCCCGCGCCTTGCGGCCGCGGAAGGGGCTGAGCGGGTGCACCAGCGGCGCCAGCGCCATCCGGACCCGGGCCAGCAGCAGCTCCAGTTCGGCGGCGTGCGGCGCGGGGTCGGCGGTCGGGGAGCCGGCCAGCCGGGCGGCCGCCTCGGCGGTGGCGGCGTGTACGCAGCGCAGGGCGCGGCCGATCCAGGCGGCGTTGGTGGCGTGGGTGGTGACCGGCAGCAGCAGCACCACGGCGAGCCCGGCGCACAGGGCGCCGACCGCGGTCTCGGAGAGCCGCAGGACCAGCAGGCCGGGGGTGAGCACGCCCAGCAGGCCGTAGAGCAGTCCGGCCATCACGGTGACGGCCAGCATCATCCAGCTGTAGGAGACCGCGGCGGTGTAGAAGATGCCGAAGACGCAGAGGGCGACCAGGACCGCGGTCGGCACCGGTGCGCCGTCCAGCGGGAGGGCGACCAGCAGGCCGACGACGATGCCGACCACAGTGCCGAGGACCCGGCGGAAGCCGCGGACCAGGGTCTCGCCGCGGGAGGCGGTGTTGACGAAGATCCACCAGGCGGTGCCGACGGCCCAGTACCAGCGGACGTCGGAGACGGCCTGGCCGATGGTGAGGGCGGCGGCGCAGGCCGCGGTGGCCTGGAAGGCCTGCCGGGTGGTGGCCCGGGCCAGGCCGCGGCCGGGCAGCGGCGGCGGTGCGGCGGCGGGCGGGGTGCGCCGCTCGATGGGCCACAGCACGAAGCGGACCGCGGCCGCGGCGCCCAGCGCCAGGCCGACGGCCGAGTACAGCTCGGGGAGCTGGGCCGGGACGGCGTGCAGGAACTGGGTGATGAAGAAGTTCATGAACGCGAAGATGCCGAGGGCGTGGCCGCGCGGGCCCCAGCGGCGGGCGTAGACCCCGCAGAAGACCACGGCGACGAAGGCCGCGTCCCGGGCCGTCGGTACGCCGTGCAGGGCGGTGGCCAGGGCGAGGACGGGGAAGCCGGCGGCCGGCAGCAGCGCGGTGGTCCACGCCTGGGCGCGCACGCTCGCGTCGGTGACGGTGAAAAGGGCGAGCAGGGCCGCCAGTCCTCCGGTGATGGAGGCGGTGAGCGAGAAGCCGGCCAGTTCCGCGACGGTCACGGCGAGCCCCACGCCGATCACGGCGCGGCTCGCGGTGCGCAGTCTCAGGTGCCCCGGATCCGGAGCCACGAACATCCTCTTCACGGCGGTGGGCCGCCCCCCTCGTGCTGCTGCTCGCCGGGCCCCGGCCGGCCCGGGGGTGGTGGGCGGCGCAGGCACGACGAAGGCACCGCGGTCCGGTCCGGCCTCGTCGCCGGCCCGGCGCTGCGCGGCGCCGAAAGTATGTGGTTACACCACACATAATCATCCGGAGGGCCCATGGCTCAAGCCGGGCCCGGATCGCTGTGCCATTGGCCCAGGTATTCCGGTAGGCCTTCGGCCATTGGGGTGCCAACGGACCATGCCCCGGCCGGGATGTCCCGAGTGCCCCGCGGGGCGCACGGGTGCCTACTCCCCCGGGAGTACGCCGGGCCACGACGCCCGGCGGACGCGCCGGACCGGGACCGGCCTCTAGCGTGGCCGTATGGAAGACCAGCGGGGACCCCGCCCCGGGCGGCGGCGCGGGCGGTGGGAGCGGCGCGAGCGGTGGGAGCACCGGGAGCGCGAGCGGCCGCGGCGGCACGGCGGCCTGCCGGTGCGCTCGGCGCTGGTCGTGGCGGTGGTGGCGCAGGCCGCCTCCGGCTGGGCGGCGCACGCACAGACCGGGGCCCGGCCGCTGGACGTGCTCGCCCGCCTGCTCCTGCTGGCCGGCCCGCTGCTGCTGCTGGGCCGGGAGAAGTACCCGGTCCCGGTGGTCTTCGGGGTCAGCGCGGTGACCCTGGCCTATCTGGCCGGGGGCTATCCGTACGGGCCGGTCTTCCTGGCGGTGGCGCTGGCGGCGCTGTCCGCGGTGGCGGCCGGGCACCGGTACGCGGCGTGGACGGCGGTGGGCCTGCTGTGGGCGGGGCACCTCGCGATCGCGCACTGGCTCTACCGGTGGCTGCCGCCGGCCGGCGACGGCCCCGCGCCCTGGGAGCCGGAGGCGGGCGCGCTGGCCTGGGTGGTGGCGGTCTTCGCGGCGGCCGAGCTGGTCCGGGTACGGCGGGAGCGGTGGGCGCGGGAGCGGGCCGAGCGGCAGGCCGCCGCCGCCCGCCGGGCGGACGAGGAGCGGCTGCGGATCGCCCGGGAGCTGCACGACGTCCTCGCCCACAGCATCTCGGTGATCAACGTGCAGGCCGGGGTGGGGCTGGCGCTCCTGGACTCCGACCCCGAGCAGGCCCGGGCCGCGCTGACCACCATCAAGGCGGCCGGCAAGGAGGCCCTGGGCGAGGTCAGGCAGGTGCTGGAGGCGCTGCGCACCCCGGGCGCGGCCCCGCGCGCCCCGGCTCCCGGGCTGGACCGGCTGCCCGAGCTGGTGGCGCAGGCCGCGGCGGCGGGACTGGCCGTCGAGGTGGAGTCGGCGGGCGCGGCCGGGCCACTGCCGCCGGGGACCGACCTGGCGGCCTTCCGGATCGTGCAGGAGGCGCTGACCAACGTCGTCCGGCACTCCGCCTCGCGCACCGCGCTGGTCCGCCTCGCCCGCGTCCCGGGAGCCCTGGAGCTGCGGGTGGACGACGCGGGGCCGGCCACCGGCTCGGACGCCGGCGGCAGCGGCACCGGTCTGACCGGGATGCGCGAGCGGGCCGGGGCGCTGGGGGGCACGATCGAGGCCGGTCCCCGCCCGGACGGTGGTTTCCGGGTGGTGGCGCGGCTGCCCCTGAAGGAGACGCAACGATGAGCCGCGTGCGGCAGAAGGAGGTGCGCGGGTGATCCGGATACTGCTGGCCGACGACCAACTGCTGGTCCGGGCGGGTTTCCGGGCACTGCTGGACGCACAGCCGGACGTGACGGTGGCGGGTGAGGCCTCCGACGGCGCGGAGGCGGTGCGGCTGGCCCGGGAGCTGGTCCCGGACGTGGTGCTGATGGACATCCGCATGCCGGTCCTCGACGGGCTGGCCGCCACCCGCGAGATCACCGGCGACCCGGGCCTGGCCGCGGTCAAGGTCGTCGTGCTGACCACCTTCGAGCTGGACGAGTACGTCTTCGAGGCCATCCGCGCGGGCGCCTCGGGCTTCCTGGTCAAGGACACCGAGCCGGCCGAGCTGCTGCGCGCCGTACGTGCCGCGGAGCACGGTGACGCGCTGCTCTCGCCGGGCGTGACCCGGCGGCTGATCGCCGAGTTCGCGGCCCGTTCCCGGCCGCCGGCCGCCGCCGGGACGCTGGACCGGCTGACCGAACGGGAGCGGGAGGTGATGGCGCTGGTCGGGATGGGGCTGTCCAACGACGAGATCGCCCGCCGGCTGGTGGTCAGCCCGCTCACCGCGAAGACCCACGTCAGCCGCACGATGGTCAAGCTGGGCGCCCGGGACCGGGCGCAACTGGTGGTGCTCGCCTACGAGTCGGGGCTGGTCCGGCCGGGCTGGCTGGACTGACCGGCCCGGCGGTCCGTACTCCTCCCGCGCGCGCTCACCGCCCGGCCGTACTCCCCCGGGAGCACCGGGGGTGCCGCCCGGGGGACGACGACCGGCCGGGGCCCCGGGGGTCACTCTCGAAGGGACAACGAGGGACGACTTCCGAGGAGATGGACCGAGATGAACACCCTTGCCTATGGCGGGCCCGGCCCGTGGATCCTGTTCTTCCCGCTCGTCTGGGCGGCGGTGGTGATCGGCACGCTGACCGTGCTGCGCCGTGCCGGGTGGCGCGGCGGCCGGCGGGGCGGACCGTGGCAGGTGCGCGCCGCCGCCAGCGGCGAGCACTCGCCGCTGGCGGTGCTGGGCCGCCGGTTCGCCGCCGGCGAGATCGACGAGGAGGAGTACTGGCGGCGGCTGTCCGTGCTGGAGGAGCAGTTCGGGCCGCGCGCCAAGGACGCCGGCGGGTTGTGAGCCGTCCGGATCCGGCCGCGGATTTCGGCGGAAAACCACCCGTCCGGCACGGAACCGGCGCGGGGCCGGGACACGTCGATCAGGTCAGCGGCGGTCACCGGCGCCGCTGACCGAAGACCGACGGGGAAGGTTCCACTCCATGTTCAAGCTCCTGACCGCCCGCACCGCCGTGACCGCCGCCGCCGCGGCCGCCGCCCTCTCGCTGGCGCTGGTCGCCACCTCGCAGACGCAGGCCGCCGAGCAGCAGACCACGACCACGGTCGCCCCGGTCGCGGCGTCCTCCGCGGCCCAGTCGGTCTCCGGCAGCCCGGTCAGCGCCTTCTCCCGCATCGCGGACTTCTACGGCTCCTACATCGACGCCGTGTACTCCCACACGGACAACGGCAAGGCCGCGCAGGCGCTGCGCTCCTTCTACCTGTCCAAGTCCCTCCAGCGCAGCCTCAAGACGTGGGAGGCCCGGGAGCACGCGGACGGCGTGCTGCGCGCCCAGGACGTCCCGCTGAAGTGGAAGGTCACCTCCACCGGCAGCGGCATGGGCAAGGCCAACGCCACGGTCACCCTGACCTGGGGCGGCGGCACCCACAGCACGATCAAGGTCCAGGCCGACCTGCGCACCAAGGACATCGTCGCGATCAAGGGCTGACCGCCCGGGCCGACGGCCGGGTCCCGGTACCCACGGGGGGGGTGCCGGGACCCGTCGCGTTTCCCGCTTCCGCAGGACGCTTCGTCGAGGTCGACAGGTCCTACGCCTGGGACCCGGCGAAGCTGGTCGGGCAGCTGCCGACCGGGGCCGTGCTGGGCGTGGAGGCGCCGCTGTGGACCGAGACCGCGCGCACCGACGCCGACCTCGACTACCTGGCCTTCCCCAGGCTGCCGGGGATCGCGGAGATCGGCTGGTCGCCGACCGCCACCCACGACTGGGCCTCCTACCGGACCCGGCTGGCGGCCCAGGGGCCCCGGCTGTCCGCCCTCGGTACCGCCTTCTACCGCTCGCCGCTGGTGCCGTGGCCCGCCGGCTGACCGACGGGCCACCGGACCGCCCGGACCCGGGTCCCCCCGGGCCCGGGCGGTCCGGTGGCCGGCCGCTCAGGCCATCCAGAAGAAGACCGCGGTCATCCGCTTGGTCTCCAGGGTGTCGCCGAAGTAGCCGGTGGCGCTGTGGATCAGGTTGGCCGAGTAGAGCAGCAGCCGGTTGTAGCGGTGCGGGACGCTGACGTCCTCGGTGAAGGAGTCGGGTGCCACGAAGCGGGTGCCCAGGGCGTCGACGAGGTTGTTGTGCGGGGCGAGGACCTGGTTGCCGCCGAGCCGGCCGCCGGGCATCGACTGGCGGTAGAAGCTGGTCCCGCAGCCCTTGGGCACGTCCGGGTTGAGGTAGAGGACGGCCGCGTACCGGCACAGACTGCGGGAGTCGGTGTGCGGGCGGGGTTCGCACTCCCCCGCGCCGACGACCTGCACGCAGTTGTGGTTGAAGGTGCCGCCGCCGGTGGGCGGCTGGGCCCAGATCCGGGGGGCGCCGGTGGCCTTGCGGACCAGCGCCTCGACATGGGCCAGCTCGGCCGGCTCGAGGGCGGGGAGGGTGCGCATGCCGGGCCAGGCCTCGGGCTTGTGGGGGTAGCCCTCCGTCCAGTCCTCGCGGGCCAGGCAGCGGGCCCGGACGGCGTCCGGATCGGGCAGGACGTCGTCCAGGACCCAGTAGTCGCGCCCGCGGCCGGGCTTGCGGTAGGGCAGCACGGGCAGGGCCGGGGCAGGGGGTTGTGGGGGCATGGCGGGGACGGTAGTGCGCGGCGGTTTTGGCCCGGGCAAAGCGGTACCCAAGCTTGTGCGCGGCCTGCCCGGCCCGGGCAAAGCGCCGCCCAAGGCGGTGTGCCGGGCCCCCGGCGCGGGCAAAGGGGCCCCCAAGCTTGCGGCAAGAACGCTCCGGATGGGCCGGCGGCGGCCCGGCGGGCGTCCGGACTGGGCCATCGGTATCGTTTGGGGACGTTTGAACGGGATTTCGGCCGGGCCCCTCCGGCGGTTCCCGGACGGGACCGGGAGGCCTGCGGACCATGGCGGTGGACGAGCTCGACGGCCGGATCCTGCGGCTGCTGATCGAGCAGCCGCGCACCAGCGTGCGGGAGTACGCCCGGATCCTCGGGGTGGCCCGGGGCACCCTCCAGGCGCGGCTGGACCGGCTGGAGCGGACCGGGGTGATCACCGGCACCGGGCCGGTGCTGTCCCCGGCCGCGCTGGGCCACCCGGTGCTGGCCTTCGTCCACATCGAGGTCACCCAGGGGCACCTGGACGAGGTGGGCGACGCGCTGGCGGCCGTCCCGGAGATCGTCGAGGCGCACTCGATCACCGGTGGCGGGGACCTGCTGACCCGGGTGGTGGCCCGGGACAACGCCCACCTGGAGGACGTCATCCAGCGGCTGATCCGGCTGCCCGGAGTGGTCCGCACCCGGACGGAGGTGGCGCTGCGGGAGCGGGTGACGCACCGGCTGCTGCCGCTGGTGGAGTCCCTGGGAAAGACAGCCCGCAAACCCTGACATCCTTGAGGTGACAGGTACAAGAGCGGCAGGACGGGCACACCGGATGATTTCCGTCATATTCGATCTCGACGGCACCCTCGTGGACAGCGAGCCGAACTACTACGAGTCGGGGCGCCGGCTGCTGGCCCGGCACGGCGTACCGGACTTCACCTGGGAGGAGCACGCCGAGTACATCGGCGTCGGCACCCGGGAGACCCTGGAGATCCTGCGCGAGCGGTACGGGCTGACCGCGCCGGTGGAGCAGCTGCTGGACGAGCAGAACGCCCTCTACCTGGAGCTGGCCCGCACGGCCACGGAGGCGTACCCGCAGATGCGGGAGCTGGTCGAGCGGCTGCACGCCGAGGGGGTGCCGATGGCGGTGGCCTCCGGCTCCTCGCGGGAGGCGATCGAGGCGGTGCTGGCCGGCACCGGGCTGGCGCCGCTGCTGCCGCTGGTGGTCTCCGCGGAGGAGGTCCCGCGGGGCAAGCCGGAGCCGGACGTCTTCCTGGCGGCGGCCCGGCTGCTGGGCGCGGCGCCGGCCGACTGCGTGGTGATGGAGGACGCCGCCCCGGGCGCCCGGGCGGCCCACGCCGCGGGGATGGCCTGCCTGGCGGTCCCGTACGCACCGGCCGCCGCCCAGGACCCGGCCTTCGCCACCGCCGACCTGCTCTTCCCGGCCGGACACGCGGCCTTCACGGCCGACGAGGCCTATGCCTGGCTGCGGGGCCGGGAGTCGGCCCGCTGAGTCTCAGGGGGCGGGCGGCGGCACGGCGTTGAAGCGGCGGGCCGAGTTGTCGGCCTGGGCCAGCCGGCGCAGGGCGCCGAGCAGGGCGTCGCCGAGCACGGTGCCCACCACCACCCGCTCGACCAGGTCCCCGCGCTCCCGGCGCCGCAGGACGTAGTCGAGGTCGGCGGCGGCGATCTGCTCGCTCGCCCCGGCGAACTCGTCCAGGAAGTCCAGGTAGTCGTCGTGGCCGAGGGCCAGGAAGGCGGCGACGGCCGCGGTGAGCGCGGCGACGGCGGGGTGGTCCGCGGGGACCCGCCAGCCGCGGCGGCCGATCAGCTCGCGGGCCACCTCCGCGGCGTCGTCGAGGTGGTCCCGCACCGGCTCCTCGGGGTAGCGGGGGCAGACGCTGTGGGCGGCGGCGCCCAAGAGGGAGTGCAGGGGGCCTCCGGTGTCCTCGACGGCCGCGAGGACCTTGCCGATCGCGGCCACCGAGAGGCCGCCGACGTCCAGCAGGGCCCGGATCAGCCGGAGCCGGTCGGCATGGGCGTCGCCGTAGTGGGCCTGGTTCGGGCTGGTCAGCTCGCCGGGCGGGAGCAGGCCCTCGCGCACGTAGTACTTGATCGTCGGCACGGGGACACCGGTGGCCCGGCTCAACTCGCCAATCCGCACGGGGAATTCTCCTTCACAGCCTTGCTCCGCAGGACCCCAGCATAGATAGTGGCACTATCAGATAGCGGATAGTGCCGCTATCCGTTAATGATCCGGTGGCGTGGGCCCCCGGAACGCGTTCCGGGGGGAAGCACATGGACCGCTCCGCCGGCCGGCACCGGCCGCTGCTCTGCTTCACCGCCCTCATGGGCGTCCTCGCGCTGGTCAGCGCGGTGGGACTGGTGGTGGACGACCGGATCCTGGTGGGGGCGCGGATCTGGCACAAGCCGCTGAAGTTCGCGCTCTCCTTCGGCCTCTACGGCGGGACCCTGGCCTGGCTGCACTCGCTCCTCACCCGCGGCCGGCGGACCTCCTGGTGGGCCGGGACCGTCATCGCCGCGGCCGGCGCCGTCGAACTGGCGGTCATCGTCGGGCAGGTGCTGCGCGGCAAGCGCAGCCACTTCAACAACGAGACGCCCCTCGACTCCGCGCTGTTCTCGCTGATGGGCACCACCGTCGTGGTCCTGTGGCTGGCCGCGCTGGTGGTCGCGGTCCTGCTGTTCCGCCAGCCGATGGCCGACCCGGCCACCTCCTGGGCGGTCCGGCTGGGCTCCCTCATCAGCCTGGCCGGGCTCGCGCTCGGCTTCCTGATGACCGCGCCGACCGCGGCCCAGCGGGCCGGCCGGGACCCGCTGAGCACCGGCGCGCACGCGGTGGGCGTCCCGGAGGACGGACCGCACCTGCCCGTCACCGGCTGGGCCGCCACCGGCGGCGACCTGCGGATCGGCCACTTCGTGGGAATGCACGCCCTCCAGGTGCTCCCGCTGCTGGCGCTCGCCCTCCTGCACGGCGCGCACCGGCTGCCGCGGCTGGCCCCGGCGGCGGTGCGGCTGCGGCTGGTCGTCCTCAGCGCGGCCGGGTACGCCGCCCTGGTGGCGCTGGTGACCTGGCAGGCCCTGCGCGGCCAGGCCCTCACCGAGCCGGACGGGACCACCCTGGCGGCCGCCGGGGTACTGGCCGCGCTCTGGGCGGTCGGCGCACTGGCCGCGGTCACCCGGACCGGGCGGCCTCCTCGGCGCGCCGCCGGCGCAGGGTCAGCAGCAGGCCCCCCGCGGTGACCACCCAGAAGCCCAGGGCGATCCAGAGCAGCACCCGGCCGGTGCTCCGCAGCCAGTCGACGCCCACGGCATCGGCTGCGGAGAGGCAGGCGGCCGCGGTCATGCCGAGCGGGAAGACCGTCGCCCAGCGCCGGATGTCGTAGGCCGGGCGCGGCCAGCGGGCCTCGGCCGTCAGCAGGACCACGTACCAGGCCAGGTCGAGTCCGACCAGGACGAGGGTGAGCACCTTCAGGGCGTCCTGGCCGCCGCCGGTCCAGCGGTGCGTGGTGATCAGCCCGGAGCCGGCCAGGGCGCAGATGGCGAGCGCTCCCCCGGCGATCCAGTGGTCGCCCGGGCCCTCCCGCACCTGCCGGAAGTCGAAGCGGGCCAGCGCCTCCAGGTACAGCAGGAGGGCGAGCCCGAAGGCCGCGAGGGCCGCGTCGCCGAGCCAGCCGGGGCCGCCGGCGCGGTGCAGGGCGGCGGCCAGGACCGCGAGCCCCTGGGTGGCGACGCACACCAGGAAGGCCGAGCCGGGCATGCCGCGGTGCCAGCGCCGCAGCACGGACACCAGCAGCACCGGCCAGATCAGCGCCGCCGGCGCCAGCAGGGCGTAACCGGCCGCCGTCCAGCCCTGCTGGACGCAGCGGGCGCCCAGCACGGTCGTGGCGGCCACCGCCGTGAGCGCGGGCGGGGTGTCGGCCTCGGCCCGCCATCGGCGCCGGTCCCCCGCCAGCCGGGCCAGGAACTCCCCCGCGAGCACGATCCAGCCCAGGCCCGCCAGGGCGAAGAAGGCCAGGGAGGGGAGCTCGGAGCCGATCAGGTGCAGGTCCACGGACAGGATGCCGGTGGCCATGACGGCGGCGCCCGCGGCGGGCGGCAGCTCGGCCCACCAACGGCCCGGACGATCACGCACGCTCCCAGCGGAACCCGCCCGGGCCCGTTCCGCCACCCGGGGCGGCGCATTCGCGCTGACCACGGGCGGTTCTCGGCCGGATGCCGGGACCGGTGGTTGACGCTTGGACCGGTGGCCGCGACGGTGACCGGCATGAACCCCGTGACCGTGAGGGACAGGGTGCGTCGGCTGCTGCTCGCCGGACTGTGTCTGGCCCTGGTGGGCCTGCTCGGCGTGGCGGCGCTGGGCGCCACCCGGCCGGCCGGCGGGAGCGGCCGGGTGGACCTGCGCGGGGTGGCCCCGGACCGGCCGGCCGCGCGGCCGGGCCCGGACGCCTCGACGGGCCGGGTGCGCCAGGACTGCGGCCGCAACGCGGAGGACCACTTCAACCAGGACAACCTGGTGGTCTCCCCCGGGGTGACCGGCGGCGCCCACCACACCCACGCGTACGTGGGCAACCGGTCGGCCGACGCCCTGTCCACCGACGCCTCGCTCGCCGCGGCCGCCACCACCTGCCGCTCCGGGGACCGCTCCGTCTACTACTGGCCGGTGCTGCGCCGCACCGACCGGCCGGGGGTGCGCCCGTACGAGCGGGACGCCGGCCACGGCAACGCGGGCGAGGTGCTGCGGGAGAGCACGGTGCGGGTAGAGTTCCTGGGCAATCCGAGGAGCAAGGTGGTGGCGATGCCGCGCTTCCTGCAGGCGGTCACCGGCGACGCCCGGGCGGCCACGGCGGCCGACGACTCGCTGGTACGGGCCCGCTGGGGCTGCGCGAGCCTGCCGGACCGGGGCACCACCGGCTATCCGCGCTGCCCGGCCGGCGACCTGCTCACCCGCACGCTGTTCTTCCCGAGCTGCTGGAACGGGCTGGACACGACGAGCCCCGGGCACCGGGAGCACCTGCGCTTCCCGGCCCCGGACGGCACCTGCCCGACGGGCACCTTCCCGGTCCCCGCCCTGCGGCTGTCGCTGGCGTACGAGGTGCCCCCGCGGGCGCCGATCGCGCTGGACTCCTTCCCCGAACAGCGGCACAGCCCCAGGACCGACCACGCGATGTTCGTGAACGTGATGACGGCCGAGGCCATGGCCCGGGTGGTGGACTGCCTCAATTCGGGGCGCAGTTGCTGAACCGGCGGCCCGCCCGGTGCGTGTGTGCCAGGACACGACGAGGGAGAGGGTGAGATGGCCGGACCACTGCGGCCCCGGGCTCGGCGGGGCGGAGCGGAAGAGGCGCTGATCCGCACGCTGTACGAGGAGCACGGCAACGCCCTGCTCGGGTACGCCACCCGGCTGACGGGGGACCGGGCGGCCGCCGAGGACGTCGTGCAGGAGACCTTCATCCGGGCCTGGCGGCACGCCGAGGACATGGTCGACGGCAAGGGGTCGGTGCGGGGCTGGCTGCTGACCGTCGCCCGCAACATCGTGATCGACCGGGCCCGGGCGCGGGCGTCCCGGCCCCGGGAGGTGGCGGGCTCCCCCGCCACCCCGCCGGTGGCCCAGGACCACGCCGAATCGGTCGCCGACGCCCTCTCGGTCCTGGCCGCGCTGGACCAGCTCTCCCCGGAACACCGCGCCGTACTAAGGGAGTTGTACTACCGGGAGCAGAGCGTGGCCGAGACCGCGGACACCCTGGGGATACCGGCGGGGACCGTCAAGTCCCGTTCCCACTACGCCCTGCGCGCCCTGCGCGAGGCCTTCACGCAGGAGATCAGGCCCCGCAGGCCCCGTCGGGCGCCCGGAGCCGAGGAGGTGGTGGCATGAACCGGCAGCGGCGGCCGGAGACGGAACCCGACGGGCCCGCGCACCCGCTCGTCGGGCCCTATGTGCTGGGCGTGCTGGACGCCGGGGAGGCCCGCGGGGTCGCGGAGCACCTGACCGGCTGCGCGGAGTGCACCGGCGAGGCGGCCGGCCTCCGGGAGGTGGCCCGGGCGCTCGGCGAGGTCCCGCCGGAGATCTTCCTGGAGGGTCCGCCGGAGGACGGGGACCTGCTGCTCCAGCGGACGCTGCGTCAGGTGCGGCAGGAGCGCTCCAGCCGACTGCGCCGCCGCCGGGCCCTCGTCGGCCTGGCGGCGGCCGCTTCGCTGGCCGCGGTGTTCTGGCTGGGCGCGCGGACCGGCCGTACGACGGAACCGGTCGCGGTGCCGCCCGCCCCGGCCCCCACGGCGCCGGCCGCCACGCTGCCCGCGGGTACCCGGGTGGCCGAGGCCACGGACGCCTCGACCGGCGCCCGGCTGACCGTCCAGGTGGTGCCGGCGGCCCACTGGGTACGGCTGCACGCGGCGGTGACCGGGATCCCGGCGGGCGAGCGGTGCCGGCTGGTGGTGCTGTCCCGGGACGGCGGACGGGCGGTGGCGGGCGGCTGGGTGGTGGGCGCCCGGGCCGACGGGGAGGGCAGGGGAGCGGCCCTGGACGGGACCGCGGCGGTGGACCCGGCCCGGGTGCGGGGGGTGCTGGTGGAGAACGAGAGCGGCCGGCGGTTCGTGGCCGTCATGCTCTGACCGGTGCGCGGGCGGCCGGCCCGCGCACCGGACCGGGTCAACCCGCCGCGGGCACCAGCCGGTTGGCGGGACGGGCCAGACCGTAGTGGTCGCGCAGGGTGCGGCCGGTGTACTCGGTGCGGAACAGGCCGCGGGCCTGGAGCACCGGCACCACCTGGTCGACGAAGTCGTCCAGGCCGCCCGGCAGGTACGGCGGCATGATGTTGAAGCCGTCCGCCGCTCCCCGGGTGAACCACTCCTCCAGCTCGTCGGCGATCTGCTCCGGGGTGCCGGCGAAGACCCGGTGGCCCCGGCCGCCGCCCAGCCGGGCGATCAGTTCGCGCAGGGTGAGCCCGTCCCGCCGGGCCAGCTCGGCGACCAGGGTGAAGCGGCTCTTGTTGCCGTTGATCTGCCGCTCCTCGGGCAGTTCGGGCAGCGGCCCGTCCAGCGGCAGGCCGGTGAGGTCGGTGCCGAGCATGCCGGACAGCTGCGCCAGGCCGTACTCGGGCACCTGGAGATCGGTCAGCTCCTGCTCCAGCCGGCGGGCCTCGGCCTCGGTCGAGCCGATCACGGGGCAGATCCCGGGCAGCACCAGCAGCTCCCGCTCGCTCCGGCCGAACCGGGGCAGCCGGGACTTGAGGTCCTTGTAAAAGGCCTGGGCGTCGGCCAGGGTCTGCTGGGCGGTGAAGACCGCCTCGGCGAACTCGGCGGCGAACTCCTTGCCGTCCTCGGACGATCCGGCCTGCACCAGCAGCGGCCGGCCCTGCGGGGAACGCGGGACGTTGAGCGCGCCCCGGACCTGGAAGTGCTCGCCGCGGTGTTCGATCGGGTGGACCTTGGCGGTGTCGGCGTAGACGCCCGCCTCCCGGTCCAGCAGGATCGCGTCGTCCTCCCAGCTGTCCCAGAGCTTGGTGGTCACGTCCAGGAACTCGCGGGCCCGCTCGTAGCGCACCGCGTGCTCCAGGTGCTCCTCGCGGTTGAAGTTGCGGGCCTCGTCCACCGATCCGGAGGTGACGATGTTCCAGCCGGCCCGGCCGCCGCTGAGGTGGTCGAGCGAGGCGAACTTGCGGGCCACGTGGTACGGCTCGTTGAAGGTGGTGGAGACGGTGGCGATCAGTCCGACGTGCTCGGTGACGGCGGCCAGGGCGGAGAGCAGGGTCAGCGGTTCGAAGCCGCCCAGGGCGTTGTGCCGGACCTTGCCCCACAGGGCGACGCCGTCGGCGAGGAAGACGGAGTCCAGCCGGCCGCGTTCGGCGGCCCGGGCCAGGTCCTGGAAGTAGCTCAGGTCGGTGATGCGTTCGGGCTGGGTGCGGGGGTGGCGCCAGGCCGCGTCGTGGTGGCCGGCGTTCATCAGGAAGGCGTTGAGGTGCAGGGTGCGCGGAGGGGTCTCGCTCATGGGGTGTGTCCTCGGGTCGGGGCGGTACGGGGAACCGGTGGCGGAGCTGCGCCGGGTCAGGGGGCCGCGGGGACGCGCCAGGCGGTGAGCCGGCGCTCGACGGCGACGAGCGCCTGGTTGAAGACCAGCCCGATGGCGGAGATCGTGATGATCCCGGCGTACATCTGCGGGATGGCGAAGTTGAACTGCGAGGCGTTGATCAGGTAGCCGAGGCCCGCCTTGGCGCCGATCATCTCGGCCGCCACCAGCACCAGGATGGAGACCGCCCCGGCCAGCCGGACGCCGGTGAAGACGGTGGGGACCGAGGCGGGCAGGATGACCTTGCGGAAGAGCTGCGCGGTGGACAGGTCCATCGACCGGGCGAGCTTGACCAGGGTCGGATCGGCGGTGCGGACGGCGCTGATGGTGTTGAGCAGCACCGGCCAGGTGCAGGCGTACACGATGATCGAGATCTTCGAGGTCTCGCCGATGCCGAGCAGCAGGACGAACACCGGCAGCAGGGCCAGGGCGGCGGTGTTGCGGAACACCTCCAGCAGCGGGTTCAGGAGGTCGGCCAGCGGCCGGTACCAGCCGATCAGCAGGCCCAGCGGGACGGCCAGCCCCACCGCGATGCCGAAGCCGGCGAAGGAACGCACCAGGCTGGCACGGGTGTTCTCGCCGAGCTGGCCGTCGGCGGCCAGGCCCCACCAGGCCTTGGCCACCTCGCTGAACGGCGGCAGGAAGGTCCGGTCGACCAGGCCGAGCCGCGGGGCGGTCTCCCACAGCACCAACAAGGCGGCGACGGCCGCCGACTTGAGTGCGGCCCGGCCGAGCAGTCGCAGCACCCGCCGGGACCGCAGCCGCAGCAGACGGGTGAGGCGGGGCGGCCGGGCCGGGGCCGGCGCGGGGCGGTCCTGGGGCGCCTCCTGCTCCGCCGGGCCGGCGGGCCGGGCGGGGGCGGCGGGCTCCTCCGTACCGGCCGGGGTCTTCGTCAGGCTCATGTCCGGACCAACTCCTTCTCCTGGCGCTGCGCCTCGGCCACCTCGTCGTGCAGCAGTTCCCAGATCTCCCGCCGGCGGCGGGCGAACTCCGGGCTGGAGCGCAGGTCCCCGCCCTCCTCCCGGTCGCCGAAGGAGACCGGGACCACTTCCTTGACCCGGCCGGGCCGGGAGGTGAGGACGGCCACCCGCTGCCCCAGGTAGACCGCCTCCTCGATGCCGTGCGTGATGAACACGACGGTCTTGCCGGTGCGTTGCCAGATCCGCAGCAGCTCGTCCTGGAGCGATTCGCGGGTCTGCGCGTCCAGCGCCGCGAAGGGTTCGTCCATCAGCAGGACGTCCGGGTCGTAGGCGAGGCTGCGGGCGATGGCGACGCGCTGGCGCATGCCGCCGGAGAGCTCATGCGGGTGCCGGTCCTCGAAGCCGGCGAGGCCGACCAGATCGAGGTGGGCGCGGGCCCGCTCGGCACGCTCCCGGCGCGGCACGCCGGTGGCCTCCAGGCCGAACTCCACGTTGCCCAGGGCGGTCCGCCAGGGCAGCAGCGCGTACTGCTGGAAGACGATGCCCCGGTCCGGGCCCGGGCCGGTGACCGGCCGGCCGTCGAGGAGGACCTGGCCGGAGGTCGGCCGGGTGAGCCCGCCGAGCAGGTCCAGGAGGGTGGACTTGCCACAGCCGCTGGGCCCCACGACCACGGTGAACTCGCCCGCCGCGATGGACAGGTCGACCCCGTCGAGCGCGGTGAAGGTGCCGCCGCGCCCGGCCCGGCCGGACTCCTTGCGGGGGAAGGTCTTGCCGACCCCGTCGAAGACGATCTTGGGTTGGGGGGTGGATGCGCTCATCGTCAGCTCCCGCTTCCCTTGCCGTAGGCGTTGAACTCGTTCGTGTAGAGCTCGTCCACGCTCTTGATGCGGGACTTCGGGACGTCGCCACGGTCGGCGAGCCAGTCCACCCACAGCCGGAAGGACTTCGGGTCGATCCGGCCGCCGGTCTCGGCGACCCCGTACGAGCGCCAGAACTTCAGCGCGGCGGTGTCCTCCTGGCGGCGGCGCTTCTCGACGATCGCGGTGAAGCGGGCGATCACCTGGTCGCGGGGGGTGGTGCGGGACCACTCGATCGCCTTGGCCACCCCCGTCACGAAGGTCCGGGCCGTCTCCGGGTTGGCCTTCAGGAAGCGCTCGGTCATGACGTACGTGCCGGCGCTGAAGGCCCCGAGCAGCTGGAAGTCGGTGAACAGGGGCCGGATCCCGCCGGTGGCCAGGGCCTTGTCGCGCAGGATGCCGCCGAGGACGCCGACCTGGATCTGCTTCTGGCGCAGCGCCTGCTCGGTGTTGACCGGCGGCACGACCAGGGGCGTGACCTTGCCGATCTCGGCGCGGCTCAGGCCGTGGCGCTCGAGGTAGATGTCCAGCATCGCCTCGGAGTGGGCGCCCAGGGTGTTCATCCCGACCTTCTTGCCGATGAGGTCGCGGGGGGCGCGGATCGGGCTGTCCTCGAGGACGTAGAAGCCGTTGTAGGCGTCCTTGTCCGAGCCGTAGTAGCTGATCACGGCCTTGACGGGAGCGCCCTGCGAGGCGAGCTTGACCACGGCGCCGTTGAACGCGCCGCCGAAGTCGGTCTGACCGGTGGCGGCGGACTGGATGTCCTGGGGGCCGCTGATCGTGTTGCCGACCCACTCCAGCTTCACATCGCCCAAGTAACCCAGGTCCTCGGCGAGTTCGGGCAGGGTCACGGCGCCCGCGGCGCCCTGGTAGCGCAGGGTGCGCTTACGGCCGCCGGCTCCCCCGGCGGTCCCGGCCTCGGCCTTCCCGCAGGCGGCCGCGGCCGCGGCGAGACCGGCGAGGGCGAGGAAGTGGCGTCTGTTCGGCGCCGGGGTGAGGGGCATGGCGGGTTCCTTCGGGTTCACGGGGACGGACGGGGTCGGGCGGGGCGGGTCAGCGTGCGGCGGAACCGGCCAGGGCCGGCCGGGCGGGCAGGGCCTCGACGAACTCCTCGACGGCATCGGCCAGTCCGAGCGAGGCCTCGGGGCGCAGCCGCACGCCCTGGGGCAGCCGCTCGATGTGGGAGTCGAGCAGGAAGCGCCCGGCGGTGACGTGCCGGGCACCGAGCGCGACCAGCACCGGCCGCAGCGCGTAGTCGATCGACAGCACGTGCGCCAGGCTGCCTCCGGTGACCAGCGGCAGCACGGTCTTGCCGGCCAGCCCGTTCTGCGGCAGCACGTCGAGGAAGACCTTGAGCAGCCCCGAGTACGAGGCCTTGTAGACGGGGGTCGCGATGATCAGCCCGTCCGCGGCCGCCACGGCGTCGAGCGCGGCCCGGATCCCGGGCGCGTCGGCCCGGGCGGCCAGCAGATCGGCGGCGGGCAGCTCCCGCACCGCGAGGTGCGCGGCGGCGAACCCGCCGAGCCCCAACCGGTCGACGACGTGCTCCGCGACGAGCGCGGTCCGGGAGGCGGTGGAGGGACTGGCGGAGAGAGCGAGCAGCTGTGACATGGGGCTCCTTGGTGCGCTGGTTGAGACGTTGCGTGTGCCGCGGGGTTCGGGGTGGTGCGCCGGGTTCGGTGTACGTGTGCCGCGGCTGCATGCGATGTGGTGCGTCGGGCCGGGTTCGGCGTACGCGCGCCGCGGGTGGGTGCGGTGTGCGGGGGAGCCGCTTGACGGCCCGTGGCAGGCTGGTCCGGACGCGGGCCCGGGCCGGGGATCGCCGCAGGCGACGGGCGAAGCCCGCTTGTCCCCGGGGTGGGCCTGCCGCAGGGCCCGCAGGCCACGGGCCGTCAAGCGGCGAGGGGACCCGCACACCGCACCCACCCGCCCGAAGCCCCCACCCGCCCCGGAGACCCGCACCGGCCCTGCACCCGGCCGAACCCCCAGCCCCCCAGCCCCAGCCCCCACCCCCCCACCCTCAGACCGACAACCCCCCCGCCCCCGAGGCCGCCCCGAACGGCGGCGCCGGGATCTCCGCCGGCTCCAGCAGCCGGGAGGCCGCACCGTCCGGGCCGACCGGGACGTCGCCGTCGACGGTCACCCGGCGGAGTTTGCGCTCGTGGGCGTCGGAGTCGTCGACGCCGTAGTGCTGGGTGGCGCGGTTGTCCCAGATGGCCACGTCACCGGGCTGCCACTGCCAGCGGACGGTGTTCTCCGGCAGTTCGACGTGCGCCTGGAAGAGGTCCAGCAGCGCCCGCGAGTCCCGCCCGGACAGCCCGGCGATCCGCTCCACGAAGTTGCCCAGCAGCAGCGTCCGCTCCCCCGTCTCGGGGTGCACCCGCACCACCGGGTGCTCGGTCCGGTAGACGGTGGAGGTGAACACCTCCCGGTACTGGGCCAGGAGTTCGGGCTCGGCATCGGGCCGCAGCGCCGCGTAGTCGTACTCGTTGGAGTGCACGGCGCGCAGGCCGTCGGCGAGCGTGCGCAGCGGCTCCGGCAGCCGCGCGTAGGCGGTGGCGGTGTTGGCCCAGAGGGTGTTGCCTCCGTACGGCGGGACGGTGACCGCCCGCAGGATCGAGAAGGCCGGGTAGGCGGGGACGAAGGTGACGTCGGTGTGCCACTGGTTGGCGCGGGCGCCGTGGTCGGAGTCGATGCCGAGGGAGTAACGGCCGTCGGCGGCCGGGACGGTGGGGTGCGCGACCGGCGCGCCGAGCAGGGCGGCGAACCGCTCGTGGGCATCCTCGTCGAGGTGGTCCTGGCCGCGGAAGAAGACCACCTTGTGCTCGAGGAGCGCGGCGCGGATCGCCCCGACGGTGGCCGGGTCGAGGTCCGGGCCGAGCCGCACGTCGCCGAGCAGGGCGCCGATCCGGCCGCCGAGCCTGGTGACGGTGACGGCCGGGGCCGCGGGGGCCGGTGCTGCGGCCGCGGCGGATTCCCCGGCCACGGCGGGTGCGGTGGGTGCGACGGGTGCGGAGGTCATGGAAGTGTCCTTTCCTGATTCTTTTCGCAGCGGAAGGAATGGGGTGCGAGACTTCCCCGGGAGGACGACGGGCGGGGGAAGTGGCCGGAAACGTGGTGGCCTTGGCCGGGAGCGTGTCAGCGCCGCCGAGGCCGGTCAAGGGCGGTGGGGCGGGCCGCGAGCAGCACCCGCTACCCTGCGGTGGACCTCCCGCCGGAGGTCGGTACACCCGCTCTGACCTGCGAAGGACCGGGACGATGCCGGCCGGCGGGGGCACGGCCGGGGCCCGTCGACCGGCCGTACGGGCGGCCCGGGAATTCATTCCGCCGCAACACCGCGCAATCACCCGCAACACTCGGGAAGGGACAGCCGTGACACTCGGGAGGCGACAGCCGTGACGCTCGAGACGCCCGGACCCCGGATGGCGGGCGACGGCCGGCGCGAGGCGAACGCGGCGGCCGTGCTGCGCACCGTCCTCGCCGAGGGGCCGGTGGCCCGCGGTGCGATCGCCCGGGGCTCCGGGCTCAGCCCGGCCGCGGTCTCGCGCCAGTGCGCCGAACTCCTCCGACTGGGCCTGGTGAGGGAGTTGCCGGCGCTGGCGGCACCGGCCGGGGTGGGCCGCCCGCAGATGCCGCTGGACCTGCACACCGGTGAGCTGGCCGGGCCGGTCGCGGGCGCGCTGCACATCGGCGTGCCGGGCTCGACGGTCGGCGTGGTGGACCTGCGGGGCCGGGTGCTGGCCCGCCGGGTGGTGATGCACGAGCGGCTGCCCACCGACCGCATCCCGGCCCGGATGGCGGCCGAACTCCTGGACCTGATCGCGGAGTCGGCCGGCGACCGGCCGCTCCTGGGCGTGGGCGCGGCCATCGGCCGGTGGGTGCGGCCCGCCGACGGGGTCGTGGTCCGGCACGACGCGCTCGGCTGGTACGACCGGCCGCTGGCGGCCGAGTTGGAGCGGCTGCTGGGGCTACCGGTCCGGCTGGACAACCACGCCCGGGCGGTGGCGCACGCGGAGATGCTGTTCGGCCGGCCGGCCGCCCGGCGCAGCCTGGTGCACCTGTTCGTGGGCAACGTGGTCGACGCGGCCTTCGGTACCGCGGGGGTGGTCCACCAGGGCCCGGGGGCCGGCGCGGGCGAGGTGGCCCATCTGCCGGTGCCGGAGTCGACGGTGCCGTGTCCGTGCGGGCGGACCGGGTGCCTGGGCGCCACCGCCTCCGACGAGGCGCTGGCCGCGGAGGCGGTCCGGCGCGGGATCGTCGGTGAGCCCCGGATGGCGGACCTGCTGGCCGCGGCGGCGGCCGGCCACCGGGCGGCGGCGGAGCTCCTGCGGGAGCGGGCCCGGTCCGTGGGCCGGGCGGTGGCGCTGCTGCTGGACGTCTTCAATCCGGACCTGGTGGTGGTCACCGAGCAGTCGAGCCTGGCCGATCCCGGCACGCTGGCGGAGGTCCGCGCGGCGGCGCTGGCCCATTCGCGGGTGTGCGCGGACCCGGAGCGGATCGTCACCCCGCACGCGGGACCCGACGTCCTGGCGGCGGCCGCCGCCACGGTGCTGCTGCACCCGCTCTTCGCCGACCCCACCCGGCCGGCGCCGTTCACGGGACCGCCCTGCTGAACCGGACGACCGGCGGCGTTCGCGGGCTCCCCGGCGCGGGTCGGTCCGGCGGGGTCAGTGGTGGAAGGCGGGCCGGTCCTCCGGGGCCGGGGCCCGGCCGGAGGTGAGCCGGTCCACCGCGGTCTGCAGGTCGGCGGCGAGCAGGGCGACCTTGTCGTGGCTGATGCCGTGCCGGATCAGAGCCCGCTGGATGACGGTCTCCTCGCGGTCGGCGGGCAGCGGGTAGGCCGGCACCTGCCAGCCGCGCAGCCGGAGTTGGTCGCCCACGTCGTACAGGGTGAAGGGGCTCGCCGGGTCGGTCAGCGTCCAGGAGACGGCGGGCAGGGCGCCGTGGCCGTCGTAGAGCAGGGTGAAGGGGCCCATGCCGGCGACCGCCCGGCCGAGCGCGCGGGCGCTGGCGGCGGCGGCCTCGTAGACGTGCTGGTAGCCCTGCCGGCCGAGCCGCAGCATCGTGTAGTACTGCGCGATCACCGCGCCGCCGGGGCGGGAGAAGTTGAGGGCGAAGGTGGGCATGTCCCCGCCGAGGTAGCTGACCTTGAAGACCAGTTCCTCCGGGAGCAGTTCGGGTGAGCGCCAGACGACCCAGCCGACGCCGAGCGGGGCCATGCCGTACTTGTGGCCGGAGGTGTTGATGGAGGCCACCCGGGGCACCTGGAAGTCCCAGACCAGGTCGGGCTGGAGGAAGGGCGCGACGAATCCGCCGCTGGCCGCGTCCACGTGCACCGGTACGTCGAAGCCGGTGTCGGCCGCGATGGCGTCCAGTTCCTCGGCGATGGCCCGTACCGGCTCGTAGTCGCAGGTGTACGTGACGCCGAGGATGGCGACCACGCCGATGGTGTTCTCGTCGACGTACTGGCGCAGTTGGTGCGGGCGCAGGCCGGTGGCATCGGGCTCCAGCGGGACCTGGCGCAGTTCCACGTCGAAGTAGCGGGCGAACTTCTCCCAGCAGACCTGGACCGGCCCGCAGACCAGGTTGGGCCGGTCGGCGGGCTTGCCCTCGGCCTGGCGGCGGGCCCGCCAGCGCCATTTGAGGGCGAGCCCGCCGAGCATGGCGGCCTCGCTGGAGCCGGTGGTGGAGCAGCCCATGGTGGTGGCGCCCTCGGGGGCGTGCCACAGGTCGGCGAGGATGTGCACGCAGCGGGACTCGATCTCCGCGGTCTGCGGGTACTCGTCCTTGTCGATCATGTTCTTGTTGAGGGACGCGTCCATCAGGGCGTGCACCTCGGGCTCGCTCCAGGTGGTGCAGAAGGTCGCGAGGTTCTGCGCGGCGTTCCCGTCCAGGTCGAGCTCGTCCTGGATCAGGGCGCGGATGGTGCGCGGGTCGGAGGTGCCGTCCGGCATCCGGTACTTGGGCAGGGCCTCGCGGCTGACCGGGGTGGCGTAGATGTCGGCGAAGGGGCGCTCGGTCTCCTCGCGGTTCGTCTCGTGCAAGGCCATGAACGCTCCTCCGCTCGGTCGGGTCCCACCCGCCCGATGCTCGGCGACCGGCCGCCGGCCCGCCGCCCCGGTGAGCCGAACGGGTGAGGGCGGGGGCCGGCGCGGCGGCCTACAGGGCGGTCCAGTCGAGCACCGGGCGGACCAGTGCGGCCACGCCCTCCAGCAGGGCCAGCCGGGCCGCGCGGACCGCCGGGTCGGGGTCCATCACCAGGACCTCCTCGAAGAAGGCGTCGACCGCCGCGACCAGCGGAGCCGACACCTCGATCAGTGCGGCGAGGTCGTCCTCGCGCCCGCTCAGCGCCCGGCGGGCGGCCTCCGTCGCCTCGGCCAGGCGCAGCTCGGCGGGGGCGGCCGGGACCGCGCCCGGCTGCGCGGCCGGGGCCGGGGCGGCGCCGGGCAGGATCCGCACCACCCGCTGGACCGCGGCGGTGAGCGCGTCGAAGGCGTCGGTGCCGACCTGCTGCGCCAGCACGGCGAGGGTGCGGTCGGCATGGGCGGGACGGTCGGCCCGCGCCAGGACGGCCTGGACCAGGCGGTGCTCGTGGCCCTCGTCCGTGAGCTGCTGCTCGTAGCGGCGGGTGATCAGTTCGGCGGCCTCCGCCAGCCGTTCCCCGGGTACCTCGACCCCCTGCGCGGCATAGCGGCCGGCCGCCGCGCGCAGCGCCTCGCGCACCCCGGTGCCGGCGAGCGCCGGGACCCTCCGCAGGACGTTGAGCAGGCCGATGGCGGCCCGCCGCACACCGTAGGGGTCGGAGCTGCCGGTCGGCGCCGCACCGATCACGAACATGCCGGTCACCAGGTCGAACCGGTCGGCGAGGGAGAGCACGGCGCCCGGGCCGCCGGTGGGCAGGGCGCCGCCGGCGGACCGGGGCAGCTCCATCTCGGCCAGCGCCCGGGCGACCTCGTCGCTCTCGCCGGCCCGGCGGGCGTACTCCTCGGCCATCACCCCGGCCAGTCCCGAGAACTCGACCACCATCTGCGAGGCCAGGTCGAACTTGGCCAGCTCGCCCGCGCGGCGCACGGTGGCCCGTGCGTCCTCGCCGAGGCCGGCGCGGCCGGCCAGCTCGAGGGCGAGGGCGGCGATCCGGTCGGCCCGGTCGGCGACCGTACCGAGCCGGTCCTCGAAGGTCAGCCGGGACAGCCGGCCGCGGAACTCCTCCGGCGTCACCGCCAGGTCCGCCCGCCAGAAGAAGGCGGCGTCCTCGTACCGCGCCCGCAGCACCGCCTCGTTGCCCGCCCGCACCACGTCGTCGTCGCAGACGCCGTTGGCGAAGGTGACGAAGTGCGGCAGCAGGCGGCCATGGCCGTCCAGCACGGGCAGGTAGCGCTGGTGCTTGCGCATCACGGTGGTCAGCACGCTGGGCGGCAGCTCCAGGTAGCGCTCCTCGAAGGCCCCCCGGACCGGGTACGGGTACTCCAGGATGTCGGTGATCTCGTCGATCAGCCCGGCCTCGCCGGCCACGTCGACGCGCCCGCCCACCTCGGCCGCCGACTCCTCGGCCCCGCGCACCACCGCGATGCGCCGGGTCTCCCGGTCCAGCAGGATCCCGTGCACCGAGAGGAAGCCGGTGTAGCCCTCGGCCGCCATCACCTCGACGACCGGGTCCGGGGCGGTGCGGTGCACCCGGGTGGTGGTGCCCGAGGCCAGCGAGGAGACGGCCACGGGCAGCGGGGTGCGGCCCAGCAGGGCGAGCAGCCAGCGGACCGGGCGGGAGAAGGACAGGGCGGGGTCGTTCCACCGCATGTTGCGGGGGGCCCGCAGCCCGGACACGACCTCGGCCAGCAGCTCGCTCAGCACCTCGACGGCGCTGCGGCCCGCCTCGTCGCGGGTGACCGCGACGTGCGCGACGCCGTTGACCTCGACCACACCGGTCTGCGCCGGGTCCACGCCCTGGCTGCGCGCGAAGCCGAGGAGGGCGGGGGTGGGCGCGCCGTCCCGGTAGGCGGCGGCGACCTTGGGGCCGCGCACCGTCCGCCGGACGTCGGACTCGTGCGGCTGGACGGCCTCCACGGTCACCACGACCCGGCGGGGCGTGGCCAGGACCGTGACCGGTCCGTGGCCGAGGCGGGTGGCGGCGAGCTTGGCCGTGACGGCCTCGCGGACGGCCTCGGTGGTGGCCACCACGTCGGAGTACGGCAGTTCCTCGAGACCGATCTCGAAGAGCAGCGTCTCGGTGCCGGGCACGGTGGGCAGCGGGGCGCGCACGGCGGGCGCGGGTGCCGGGGCCTGCCCGAGCGGGTGGTCCAGGGCGGCGCGGCTCTTCGCCCACAGGCCGGCGGACTCGTGCGTCAGGCCGCGCATCAGGGAGAAGGCCTTGGCGCGTTCGGTGGTGCTGATCGCGCCCCGGGCGTCGAGGATGTTGAAGGCGTGGCTGCACTTGAGCACGTACAGGTAGGCCGGGACGGGCAGCCCCAGGTCCAGCAGCCGCCGCGCCTCGGCGGCGTACGAGTCGAAGAGGCGGTGGTTGGTGGCCACGTCGGCGTCGTCGAGGTAGTAGCGGCTCATCTCGTACTCGTTCTGGCCGAACACCTCGCCGTAGGTGATGTCCGCCGTGTACGCGATGTCCTTGAAGTGGGAGACGCCCTGGAGGTTCATCATGATGCGTTCGAGGCCGTAGGTGATCTCCACCGACACCGGTGCCAGGCCCATCCCGCCGACCTGCTGGAAGTAGGTGAACTGGGTGACCTCCATGCCGTCCAGCCACACCTCCCAGCCCAGCCCCCAGGCGCCCAGCGCCGGCGAGGCCCAGTTGTCCTCCACGAACCGCACGTCGTGCGCGGCGAGGTCGATGCCCAGGGCCCGGAGGCTGCCGAGGTAGAGCTCCTGCGGGTTGCCCGGGTCGGGCTTGAGGATGACCTGGAACTGCGTGTGGGTCTGGAGGCGGTTGGGGTTCTCCCCGTAGCGCGAGTCGTCCGGCCGGACGCTCGGCTCCACGTAGGCGACGTTCCAGGGCTCGGGACCGAGCACCCGCAACGCCGTGGCCGGGTTGGCCGTACCGGCCCCGACCTCGGTGTTCAACGGCTGCGTGATCATGCAGCCGTTGTCGCTCCAGTACTTCTGCAGGGTGAGGATGGCGTCCTGCATGGTCAGCGTCGTCCTGCCGGTACTCATGCGGTGATCATTCCATACGCCGAAATACCGTCACACTCCCGCGATTTAGCGATCCGCCGGCCCGCCCGGGAGCCTCGGCGCCGGGTCAGCCGAGGAAGCTGAGGCGGACCTGGCGGTCGGGGTTGTCCTTGTTGGTGTCGACCAGGCAGACGGACTGCCAGGTGCCGAGGGCCAGGGCGCCGCCGATCACGGGGAGCGTGGCGTGCGGCGGGACGAGGGCGGGGAGGACGTGGTCGCGGCCGTGGCCCGGGGAGCCGTGCCGGTGGCTCCAGCGGTCGTCGGCCGGCAGCAGCTCGCGCAGGGCGGCGAGCAGGTCGTCGTCGCTGCCCGCGCCGGTCTCCAGGACCGCGATGCCGGCCGTGGCGTGCGGGACGAAGACGTTGAGCAGGCCGTCGCGGCCGGCGGCCGCCCCGGCGAGGAAGCCGGCGCAGTCGGCGGTGAGGTCGGTGACGGTCTCGGCGCGGCCGGTGTGCAGGTGCAGGACGTGCGTCGCGAAGGGAGCCATGCGCCCCATTCTGGACCGGTCCGGGCGCCGGGAAGATCCGGCCGGCCGGCCCGGTTGGTAGAACCGTGAACGATTTCGGTGTGCAGGAGCTGCGGAACACGGAACCGGACGTGGTGGTCGTCGGGGCCGGGCAGGCCGGCCTGTCCAGCGCGTACCACCTGCACCGGGCCGGGCTGGTGCCGGGCGAGGACTTCGTGGTGCTCGACCACGCGCCGCGGCCGGGCGGGGCCTGGCAGTTCCGGTGGCCCTCGCTCACCTACGGCCGGGTGCACGGGATGCACTCCCTGCCCGGCATGGAGCTGACCGGCGCCGATCCGGCGCGGCCCTCGTCCGAGGTGATCGGCGGGTACTTCCGGGCGTACGAGGAGGCCTTCGGGCTCGCGGTGCTGCGGCCGGTGGACGTGCGGGCGGTACGGGAGGGCGAGGGCGGGCGGCTGCGCGTGGAGACCTCGGCCGGGGTGCTGGCGCCGCGTGCCCTGATCAACGCCACCGGTACCTGGGACCGGCCGTTCTGGCCGCGCTATCCGGGCTGGGAGGAGTTCGGCGGCCGGCAGCTGCACACGGCGGGCTATCCGGGGCCGGAGGCCTTCCGGGGCGCCCGGGTGATCGTGGTGGGCGGGGGCACCTCGGCGGTGCAGCACCTGCTGGAGGTCTCCGCGGTGGCGGCCGCCACGACCTGGGTCACCCGGCGGCCACCGGTCTTCCGGGAGGGGCCCTTCGGCGAGGAGCAGGGCCGGGCGGCGGTGGCACTGGTCGACGAGCGGGTGCGGCGGGGGCTGCCGCCGCAGAGCGTGGTGTCGGTGACCGGGCTGCCGCTCAACGAGGCGGTCCGGGCGGGTCTGGCGAGCGGGGTGCTGGACCGGCGGCCGATGTTCGAGCGGATCACGCCCTCGGGGGCGCGCTGGGCGGACGGGTCCGTGGTCGAGGCGGACGTGATCCTGTGGGCCACCGGCTTCCGGGCGGCCGTCGACCACCTGGCGCCGCTCCGGCTGCGCGAGCCGGGCGGCGGCATCCGGCTGGCGGGTACCCGGGCGGCCCGGGACGAGCGGGTCCACCTGGTGGGGTACGGGCCCTCGGCGAGCACCGTGGGCGCGAACCGGGCGGGCGGCGCGGCGGTCCGGGAGATCCGGCGGCTGCTGGCTCGTGAGCCGGTGCCGGCCGGCTGAGGGACCCCTCGGGGGCGGGCCCGGGGCGGTCAGCCGGCGGAGCCGGCCGGTCCGGCGGCGGCCCGGCGGTGCGCGTTGAACTCCGCGACGTGCCGCTTGTGTTCTTCGTAGTCGGCGCTGAAGCGGGTGTCCCCGGGCTTGACCGTGACGAAGAAGAGCCAGTCGCCGGGGGCCGGGGCGACCGCCGCGCGCATCGCGGCCAGTCCCGGGTTCCCGATCGGGGTGGGCGGCAGGCCCTGCTTGCGGTAGCTGTTGAACGGACTGTCGATGCGGGTGTCGGCCAGGGTGGTGTCGAGGGTGCTGCGGTGCAGCGCGTAGTTGATGGTGGAGTCCATCTGCAGCGGCATCGACCGGGCCAGCCGGTTGTGCACCACCCGCGCCACCTTCGCCATCTCGGCCGGGGTCTGCGCCTCCGCCTCGATCACGCTGGCCAGGGTGGCCGTCTGGTACGGGGTCATGCCGTGGGTGCGGGCGCCGTCGGCGACCGGCCGGCCGGCGAGCTTCCGGTTGGCCGTGTCGACCATGTACCCGAGCAGCCCGGCGGGGGTGGTCGTGGAGGTGACCGGGTAGGTCGCCGGGAACAGGTACCCCTCCGGGTTGCCCTTGGCCTCCGGCGGGAGGGCGAGGTGGGCGGTGGGGACGGCGGCCGCGGCCGAGCCGGCCGGCAGGCCCAGCGCCTTGTCGACCGCGGTGTACACCTGGGCGGCCCGCCAGCCCTCGGGGATCAGCAGGTAACGGGGCTGTTCCGGCTGCTCGGCGCGCGGCAGGAGCGTGACGAGCAGGCCGGCGCCGGTGGTCAGCAGCAGGCCGAGGAAGAGGGCGAGCCGGCCCCGGCGGGTGAGCCGGGCGCGATGTCGGTGCGGTGCGGGTCGGTGGCTGCGGCGGCGCATGGGGCGACGCTAACCCGGCATTCGTACGCTTTCCGGTATATCGGGCCGGTTATGCCCTCGGGATCCTCCGATCGGCGGGGCTCCCGGCCGGCCGGGCGCCCCACCCCGCCGCCCCGCCCGGCCTCAGCCGGCTGTGGGCGCCAGCTCCGTGTCCCGGCGGACCAGGGCGGCGTACCGGCCCTCGGCGGCGAGGAGTTCGTCGTGGGTGCCGCGCTCGGCGATCCGGCCGCCGTCCAGCAGCACGATCTGGTCGGCGTCCCGCACGGTGGAGAGCCGGTGGGCGATGGTGATGGTGGTCCGGCCCTGCGAGAGGGCGTCGATGGCCTGCTGCACGGCGTGCTCGGTGCGGGTGTCCAGGGCGCTGGTGGCCTCGTCGAGGATCAGCACCGGCGGGTCGCGCAGGATCGTGCGGGCGATGGCGAGCCGCTGCTTCTCGCCGCCGGAGAAGCGGTAGCCGCGCTCCCCCACGAGGGTGTCGTACCCGTCGGGCAGCGAGGTGATGTGGTCGTGGATCTGCGCCGCGCGGGCCGCGTCGGCGATCTCCTCGTCGGTGGCCTCGGGCTTGGCGAAGCGGAGGTTGTCCGCCACCGAGGCGTGGAAGAGGTACGTCTCCTGCGAGACCACGCCCACCGCGCGGGCCAGCGAGTCGAAGTCGAGGTCGCGGACGTCCACGCCGTCGAGCGTGACCCGGCCGCCGGTGACGTCGTACAGCCGCGGCACCAGGTAGCTGAGCGTGCTCTTGCCGGAGCCGGTGGGGCCGACCACGGCGAGGGAGCCGCCGGCGGGGACGGTGACGTCCACCCCGCTGAGGGTCGGGCCGTGCCCGGCCTCGTAGGCGAAGTCGACGTCCTCGAAGCGGACCTCGCCCTTGACCGTCTCCAGCCGGACCGGGTCGGGCCGCTCGGTGATGTCCACCGGCAGGTCGAGGTATTCGAAGATGCGGGCGAAGAGGGCGAGCGAGGTCTGGATCTGCACGCCGGTCGACAGCAGGCTCACGGCGGGCCGGAACAGGCCCTGCTGGAGGCTGACGAAGGCGACGAGGGTGCCCACCGAGAGCGAGGGCGCACCCGACTGGAGGGCCAGCCCGGCCGCCCAGTAGATCAGGGCGGGCATCGCGGCCATCACGATGCCGATGGTGGACATCCGCCAGCGCCCGGCCATGCTGGAGCGCACTTCGAGGGAGACCAGCCGCTCGGACTCCTCGGCGAAGGAGCGGGTGAGCGAGTCGGCCCGGCCCATCGTGCGGCCGAGCAGGATGCCGCTGACCGACAGCGACTCGGTGACCGTGGCCGCCATGGCCGCCATCTGCTTCTGGCGCTGGGTGGTGATCTTCTTGCGCTCGCGGCCGACCCGGCGGCTGATCCACACGAAGACCGGGAGCAGCAGCAGCGAGACGAGCGTGAGCCGCCAGTCGAGCGCGAGCATCGCGACCACGGAGGCGATCACCGCGGTGGCGTTGGAGACCAGGGAGGTGGCGGTGGAGGTGACCGTGGCCTGCATGCCGCCGATGTCGTTGGCTATGCGGGACTGCACCTCGCCGGTGCGGGTGCGGGTGAAGAAGGCCAGCGGCATCCGCTGGAGCTGGGCGTAGACGCCGGTGCGCAGGTCGTGCATGACGCGCTGGCCGACGGTGGTGGAGATGAGGGTCTGCAGGACGCCGAAGACGCTGGTGACCACGGCGGTGGCGATCATGCCGAGGGCCAGCAGCGAGAGCAGGCCGGTGCGGCCCTGCGGGATCGCGACGTCCAGGATCTCCCGCAGCAGGAACGGCGAGGCGACGCCGACCAGCGAGGAGGCGGCGACCAGCAGGCCGACCACGGCCAGCCGGCCGCGGTACGGGCGGAACAGGCCCAGGATGCGGCGCAGCTCGCGCGGCTGCTCCGCGTCGGCCGGGCGGCGGGGGTCGATCGGGCGGGACCCGGGGGTCCACTCAGGTGCTTCGGGGCGCATGGGCTCCTTCACGGAGGTGTGACGACACTGTCTCGTGGAGCATAGCTCATTGTTACCTATACTCACAATGAGCCTGGTCCTGTATCGTTTCCGTATGAGCACCGCCCCCGCCGGCCCCGCCGATCCGCCCGCCCCGTCGACCGCAGCCGCGGCCGGCGACGCCGACGGCCTGCTGGCCGAGCAGCTGCTGCGGCTCACCCGCCGCCTGCACCGCATCCAGAAGCACCACCTGGAACCGCTCGGCATCACCCCCGCCCAGTCCCGGCTGCTGCGCATGGTCGCGCACCAGGACGGCCGGCCGCCCCGGATGGCCGACCTCGCCGCCCGGCTGGAGGTCGTCCCCCGCGCGGTGACCACCCTGGTCGACGGCCTCGAGGCGGCCTCCTGCGTGCGCCGGGTGCCCGACCCGGAGAACCGCCGGGTGGTGCGGATCGAGCTCACCGACACCGGTCGCGCCACGCTGGGGCGGCTGCGCAGCGCGCGGCGGGCCGCCGCAGAGGAGATCCTGGCTCCATTGACCGCCGCTCAGCGGGAAGTCCTCGGCGGTCTGCTGACCGCCCTGGCCGACGGGCCCGGGCTCCGCTGCTGAGACCCGAGGTGAGGGGCCCCGACATGCCGCTGCTGGAGCCGAAGCCGGGAGCCCTCCGCCCCCGTACGATCACCGGCCCCGCGCCCGACCGGGTGCCGGAGCACCGCGCCCAGGGCACCCCCGAGCGGCTGCGGGCCGACCTCACCGAGCTGCTGGGCGCCGAGAAGGTCCTGTGGCGGGTCTCCGACCTGGTCCGGTACGCCTCCGACGCCTCGCCCTACCGCTTCGTGCCCCAGGTCGTGGTGGTCGCCGAGGACATCGACGACGTCTCGGCGGTGCTCTCCTACGCCCACGGCCGCGGCCGCGAGGTGGTCTTCCGGGCCGCCGGCACCTCCCTGAACGGCCAGGCGCAGGGCGAGGACATCCTCGTGGACGTGCGCCGCCACTGGGCCGGGGTCGAGGTCCTGGAGGAGGGCCGCCGGGCCCGGATCCGGCCGGGCACGACCGTGCTGCGGGCCAACGCCGCACTGGCCCGGTACGGCCGGGTGCTGGGCCCGGACCCGGCCAGCGCCATCGCCTGCACCCTGGGCGGGGTGGTCGCCAACAACGCCTCGGGCATGACCGCGGGCACCAGCAGGAACTCCTACCGCACCCTGTCCTCGCTGACCTTCGTCCTGCCCGGCGGCACCGTCGTCGACACCGCCGACCCGCTCGCCGACGAGGAGCTGGCGCGCGCCGAACCGGCCCTGTGCGCCGGGCTGCTGGCCGTCAAGGCCGAGATCGAGGCCGACCCCGCCCTGGTCGCGCGGATCCGCGCCAAGCACGAGATCAAGAACACCAACGGCTACCGGCTGGACGCCTACCTCGACGGCACCACCCCGGTCGAGATCCTGCGCGGCCTGATGGTCGGCTCGGAGGGGACCTTCGGCTTCATCGCCGAGACCGTCTTCGACACCCTCCCGCTGGACCGGCTGCTCTCCAGCGCCCTGCTGTTCTTCCCCTCGCTGACGGCCGCCGCGGCCGCCGTCCCGCTCTTCAACGACGCCGGGGCGATCGCCGTGGAGCTGATGGACGGCAACACGCTGCGGGCCTCCGTCGCCGTCCCGGGCGTCCCGGCCGACTGGGCCCGGCTGCCCAAGGACACCACCGCGCTGCTGGTGGAGTTCCGGGCCCCGGACGAGGCCGGGCGCTCGGCCTACGAGGCGCGGGCCGCCGAGGTGCTGGCGGGGCTGGAGCTGGTCGCGCCGGTCCCCTCGGTCACCAACGCCTTCACCCGCGACGCGGCGGCCATCGCCGGCTACTGGAAGGCCCGCAAGGCCTTCGTGACGGCGGTGGGCGGGGCCCGGGCCGCCGGCACCACCCTGATCACCGAGGACTTCGCGGTGCCGCCGGGCCGGCTGGCCGAAGCCTGCGCGGCGCTGCTCGAGCTCCAGGCCGAGCACGGCTTCGACGCCGCCGTCGCCGGCCACGCCGCCCACGGCAACCTGCACTTCCTGCTCGCCTTCGACGCCGCCCGGCCGGCCGACGTGGCGCGGTACGGCGCCTTCATGGAGGCCTTCTGCCGGCTGACCGTGGAGCGCTTCGACGGCTCCCTGAAGGCCGAGCACGCCACCGGACGCAACATCGCCCCGTTCCTGGAGCTGGAGTGGGGACCCCGGGCCACCGAACTCATGTGGCGCACCAAGCAGATCATCGACCCGGACGGCGTGCTCGCCCCGCGGATCGTGCTGGACCGCGACCCGCAGGCCCACCTGCGGGGGCTCAAGACGATCCCCCGGGTCGAGGCCGTCGCGGACCCCTGCATCGAGTGCGGCTTCTGCGAACCGGCCTGCCCCAGCGCGGACCTGACGACCACTCCCCGGCAACGGATCGTGCTGCGCCGCGAGATGATGCGGCAGAGCCCCGGCTCCCCCGTGCTGGACGGCCTGCTCGGGGCGTACGGGTACGACGCCGTGGACACCTGCGCCGGCGACTCCACCTGCAAGCTGGCCTGCCCGGTGGGCATCGACACCGGCGCGCTCATGAAGGACTTCCGGCACCGCCGGCACAGCCCCCGCGAGGAGCGGGCGGCCGAGTTGGCCGCCCGCCACTTCACGGCGGTGGAGCGGGCGGCCCGGCTCGCGGTGGCGGCGGCGGACACCGTCACCGCCCGGATCGGGGACGCCCCGCTGCGGGCCGTGACCGGCGCGGTGCGCAGGGCCGTACGCCCCGATCTGGTGCCCGAGTGGCTGCCGGAGGTTCCGGGCGCGGCGGCCGGGAAGCTGCCGGACTCCGCCCCGCGCGCCCGGGCCGCGGCGGTGTACTACCCGGCCTGTGTCAACCGGATCTTCGGCGGCCCGGCGGACGCGGCGGGACCCTCGCTGCCGGAGGCCGTGGTGGCCCTCTCCGCGCGGGCCGGGCGCCCGGTGTGGATCCCCGACGACGTGACCGGCACCTGCTGCGCGACCATCTGGCACTCCAAGGGCTACGCCGCGGGCAACGCCCTCATGGCCAACCGGATCGTCGAGGCCGCCTGGGGCTGGACCGCCGGCGGCCGGCTGCCGCTGGTGGTGGACGCCTCCTCCTGCACCCTCGGCATCGCCCACGAGGTGGTCCCGCACCTCACCCCCGACAACCGCGAACTGCACGCCGAACTGACCGTGGTCGACTCGGTGGTGTGGGCCGCCGAGGAACTGCTCCCCCATCTCGAGGTGTTCCGCACGGTCGGCTCGGCGGTCCTGCACCCCACCTGCTCGATGCGCCACCTCGGCGACGAGGACCGGCTGCGGACGGTGGCCGAGGCCTGTGCGCGGGAGGTCGTGGTGCCCGACGACGCGGGCTGCTGCGCCTTCGCGGGCGACCGGGGCATGCTGCACCCGGAGCTGACCGAAGCCGCCACCGCCCGGGAGGCCGCCGAGGTCCGGGGCCGGTCGTACGACGCGCACCTGTCGGCGAACCGGATGTGCGAGGTCGGCATGGCCCGGGCGACCGGCCGGTCCTACGAATCCGTGCTGCTGCAGCTCGAGCGGTGCACCCGCCCCTGACGCGGAAAATCGATTGCCCCCAAGGCTCCCGGAAGGCGAACCTTGCACGGTTTGGACCACTCACCGTTCCTGGGGCGTCATGCAGATCAGCGATCTTCCGTATCCGGACCCCGGCGAACCCGACGCCCGCTCCGGACCCCGGTTCCTCCTGTGGCTGGGCCGCGGACAGCTGGGCGGGCAACTGCGCAGCTTCGCCTGGGGCGTGCTGCACTTCTGCGGGATCGCCGGGCTGCCGTTCGCCGTCGGCACCGGCGTGCAGGCCGTCGTGGACCGCGACGGCGGCCGGCTCGCGCTGGCCGGCGGCCTGCTGGTGCTGTTCGGGGTGGCCGTCACGCTCGGCGACACGATGCTGCACCGCACCGCCGTCACCAACTGGATCACCGCCGCGGCCCGGGTGCAGCAGCTGCTGTCCCGCAAGACCGCGGAGCTGGGCTCGGCGCTGACCCGGCGGGTCGCGGCGGGCGAGGTGGTGGCCGTCTCCACGGGCGACGTGGAGAAGATCGGCTGGTTCGTCGAGGCGGTTTCCCGGTTCCTGGCCGCCGCCTTCGCGGTACTGGTGATCTGCGTGGGCCTGCTCTGCTACGCCCCCTCGCTGGGCATCGTGGTCGCCCTCGGGGTGCCGGTGCTGGCGCTGGCCGTGCTGCCGCTGCTGCCGCACGCCACCAAGCGGGCGGACGTGCAGCGCGAGAAGGCCGGCAAGGCCACCGAGCTGGCCTCCGACACCGTCGCGGGCCTGCGGGTGCTGCGCGGGATCGGCGGCGAGGAGCTGTTCCTGAGCCGCTACCGGGAGGCCTCGCAGGAGGTGCGCCGGGCGGCCGTGCGCAGTGCCCGGATGTGGGCGCTGATCTCGGCCGTGCAGGTGCTGCTGCCGGGCCTGCTGCTGCTGACCGTCGTCTGGTACGGGGCCTCGCTGGCCCTTGAGGGGAGGCTGGCGGTCGGTGAACTGGTCGCGGTCTTCAGCGCCGTGGCGCTGATGTTGTACCCGTTGCGGCATTTCGAGGAGATCGCCATGGCGTACTCCTTCTCCCGTCCCTCGGCGCAGCGCGCCGCCCGGGTGCTCTCGCTGGCCCGCACCGAGGAGCCGGTACCGGCCCCGGCCCCGGGCCCCGAGCTGCCGGAGGGGGAACTGCCGGACGGGGACCTGTACGACCCGCAGACCGGGGTGCTGGCCCCGGCGGGCCGGTTCACCGCAGTGGTCTGCGGGGACCCGGACCTGGCCGGCCGGCTCGCCGAGCGGCTGGGCGGGCACCCCGCCGAGCCGGACGGCGCCCCGTCGGTACTGCTGGGCGGGGTGGCGCTGGGCGACCTGCCGCTGGACGCGGCGCGGACCTGCGTCCTGGTCCAGGACAAGGACCCGGTGCTGCTCTCCGGGACGCTGCGCGAGCTGTTCGAGGTACCGGCCTCCGGCGCGGTGCCGGCGGCCGGGGCGCTGGCCGCGGCGCACTGCGGTGACGTGCTCGACGCGCTGCTGCAGTCCGCTCCGGAGGGGGTGGCCGACCCGATGGACGCCCGGATCACCGAGCGCGGGCGGTCGCTGTCCGGCGGGCAGCGGCAGCGGCTGGCGCTGGCCCGCTCGCTGGTGACGGACCCGCGGGTGCTGGTGCTGGACGAGCCGACCTCGGCCGTGGACTCGCACACCGAGGCGCGGATCGCGGAGGGCGTGGCCCGGCTGCGGGCCGGCCGGACCACGGTCGTGCTGGCCTCCTCGCCGCTGCTGCTGGACCGCGCGGACCGGGTGGTGCTGGTCCACGAGGGCCGGGCCGCCGCGGTCGGCACGCACCGGGAGCTGCTGGCCGGTGAGCCGCGCTACCGGGCGGTGGTGACCCGCGAGACCGAGGAGGAGCAGCGGCTCGCGGACCCGGCCGGCGACGGTCCCGGGGCCGCCGGGACGACGGCGGGTCGGGAATGGGAAGAACTCTCCGAGATCGAGGAGTCGGCATGATCGGCATGGCGCCGCCGGAGCACGATCCGGCGGCCCCTGAATCGGCCGCCACCCTGCCCGTGGGCGCGCCGGCGACGGTCCGCGCGTACGTGCGCGGGCTGGTGCGGCGGCACCGGCGGGCCTTCGCCCTGCTGGTGACCTGCAACGCGGTCGCGGTGCTGGCCTCCATGGTGGGCCCGTACCTGCTGGGCGACGTGGTCGAGGACCTGGCCGACGGCGCCCGGGAGCTCCATCTGGGGCGGATCGGGCTGCTGTTCGCGGCGGCGCTCGTGCTGCAGACCTTCTTCACCCGCATGGTGCGGCTGCGCGGGGCGATGCTCGGCGAGGAGATGCTGGCGGACCTGCGCGAGGACTTCCTCGTCCGGTCGGTCGGGCTGCCGCCGGGCGTGCTGGAGCGGGCCGGTACGGGCGATCTGCTGTCGCGGATCACCACGGACATCGACCGGCTGGCCAACGCGATGCGGGAGGCCGTACCGCAGCTGGCGATCGGCGTGGTGTGGGCGGGGCTGCTCTTCGGGGCGCTGGCCTTCACGGCCCCGCCGCTGGCGCTGGCCGCGCTGGTGGCGCTGCCGGTGCTGGTGATCGGCTGCCGCTGGTACTTCCGGCGGGCGCCCTCGGCGTACCGCTCGGAGGCCGCCGGGTACGCCGCGGTGGCCGCGGTGCTCGCGGAGACGGTGGACGCGGGGCACACGGTCGAGGCGCACCGGCTGGGCCGGTCCCGGATCGCCCTGTCGGAGCAGCGGATCAAGGAGTGGACCGCCTGGGAGCGCTACACGCTCTACCTGCGGTCGGTGCTGTTCCCGGTCATCAACGTCACGTTCGTGACGATCCTGGGTGCGGTGCTGCTGATCGGCGGGTACTGCGTGCTGCAGGGCTGGATGACGGTCGGTCAGCTGACCACCGGTGCGCTGCTGGCGCAGATGATGGTCGACCCGATCGGCCTGATCCTGCGCTGGTACGACGAGCTCCAGGTCGCCCAGGTCTCGATCGCCCGCCTGGTGGGGGTGCGCGAGATCGAACCGGACTCCGGTGACGCGGGGACCGCTCCCGACGGCCGGGACGTCCGGGCGGACGCGGTGCGCTTTGGCTACCGGGAGGGCGTGGACGTCCTGCACGGGGTGTCGCTGTCGGTGCCGCCGGGCACCCGGGTGGCCCTGGTGGGGCCCTCGGGGGCGGGCAAGTCGACGCTGGGCCGGCTGCTGGCGGGCATCTACGCGCCCCGGGCCGGCGAGCTCACCCTGGGCGGGGCGCGGCTGTCGGCGATGCCGGCCGAGCGGGTGCGCGAGCACGTGGCGCTGGTCAACCAGGAGCACCACGTCTTCGTGGGCACGCTCCGGGACAACCTGCGGCTGGCCCGGACGGGCGCGCAGGACGCGGAGCTGTGGGCCGCGCTGGGCGCGGTGGACGCGGACGGCTGGGCGCGGGCGCTGGCGGAGGGGCTGGACACCGAGGTGGGGTCGGGCGGTTCGGCGCTGACGCCGGCGCAGGCGCAGCAGATCGCACTGGCCCGGCTGGTGCTGGCGGATCCGCACACGCTGGTGCTGGACGAGGCCACCTCGCTGCTGGACCCGCGGGCGGCCCGGCACCTGGAGCGGTCGCTGGCGCGGGTGCTGGAGGGCCGGACGGTCGTGGCGATCGCGCACCGGCTGCACACGGCGCACGACGCCGATGTGATCGCGGTGGTGGAGGAGGGCCGGATCAGCGAGCTGGGCAGCCATGACGAGCTGGTGGCGGCGGACGGCGCCTACGCGGCGCTGTGGCGCTCCTGGCACGGCTGATCCGGCGGATCGGGAGCGGACGGCGGGCGGTCACCCCCTGGGGGTGGCCGCCCGCCGCCGTCGGTGCGGGTGCGGGTGCGGGTGCGGGGGTCAGGAACCGGCGGGCGGGAGGTACGCCTGCTTCGACGCGCAGGTCCAGACGACCGGGTGCATCACGTCCGCCGCGTCCACCGCGAAGCCGCCGACCCGGTCGTCGTCGCTGACGGCGTAGGCCCCGGCGTGGGCTCCGGGGGTGCCGGCGAGCCGTGGCAGGGCCAGCACCGGGCCGCTGCCCTTCCAGTACTGCGCCTGGTACGGCGGGGCGGTGTCCGGTGGGAAGGGGCCGATGATGAAGGAGTCGGAGGCGATGCCGACGCTGACGCCGGTGGTGGGGCTGATGTCCTCGAAGGTGCCCTTGGTGCGGTCGCCGAGGTCGGGGGCCGGGGTCCGCGTCGTGTACGGGGGCAGCCAGGTGGTGCCGTTGGTGACGTCGATGCGGGTGAAGCCGTAGGTGCCGGTGATCCGGCCGGACTCGTCGATCTCCCGGGGTTCGTACGTGCTGTAGCTGTCGCCGGGGTAGACCTCGGGGAGCTCGGTGGCGGGCGCGGCCGGGTCAGCCGTCCACAGCAGGGCGGCGTCGTAGCCCGCGTCGTCCGCCAGGCCCCAGGACGTGCCGGTGATCAGTCCCGCGTTGTTGATGGCGGTGACGCTCCGCAGGTGCGTGGTGTGCGCGGGCAGCACCAGCTCGCGGCGCAGGGTCCCGCCGGTCCATTCGAGGCCCACGCCCTTGCCGTCGGGCAGGGCGCGGTAGCCGGCGATGTGGCCGCGGTCGTTGATGTCGGCGGCGTAGTCCCCGCCGGGCAGCCGCTTGGCCGCCCGCATGCCCGGGGCGTAGCGGAACGCCGCCGGCGGGTGCCCGGGGCCGGACATGGCGCCGACCATCACGCCCCAGCGGTTCACGGCCTCCACGGCGCCCGAGGTGTAGCCGGCGGGCAGCGGCACGGCGTGGACCGAGGTGCCCCGCCAGTAGGCGGGGCGGTTCTGGGACCGGCCGACCGCGAGTCCGGCCCGGCCGAGGTCCCGGACCTCGGTGGAGGCCGACCAGGGCGCGGGGCTCTCACCCGGGCCGGGCAGCGAGGCCAGGACCCGCAGAGCGGGCTTGCAGGGCCGGGCGTGCGCCCCGGGGGCGGCGTGCGCCGCCGGCCCGGACAGGGCCAGCGAGGCGAGTAGGGCGCCCGCCGCGACCGCGGCCAGTCTGCTGGTGCTCTTGGGCATACGTGTTCCCCCCACGTGAGTGCCGGCCGCCGGTCCGGCGGCCCGCACTCATCATGGACAGGTCACGCACCCCTGCCTAGACGACGTGGCTCAGATGAAGTTCAGGGCGGCGGCCCCGCCCACCCCGCCGAGCAGCAGGAACGCCGGCATGAGGACCTTCAGCTCGACCCAGCTGCCGGCCCGGAAGCGCAGGGCCTTCGGGGGGCCCAGCGGGTACCAGCGCTTGCCGCCGATGGGGATGGGCCACAGGACCGGGCAGCCGGAGACGGTCAGGGCGTCGCCGATGTCGTGGACCAGGGCGCCCAGCACGATCGGCAGGCCCAGCCAGAGGTATTCCTGGCCGGGGCTCGTGAAGAGCCAGTCGGCGCCGTTGCCCGGCTTGTCGAGGACGCCGGCCAGTATCCAGGCGCTGGTGGCGCCCAGCAGCCACACCAGGACGTCGCTGGACATCCGGGCGGCCCGCCACAGCAGTCCTTCCACGGCGAGGACGAGGTGGACGAAGAGGATCGCCAGCACGCCCCAGCGGTCCCCGGTCACGGCGATGGCGGAGGCGCCCGCGCCGATCAGCACGGCCCAGACCCAGGTGTGGGTGAGCGTCCGGTGGCCGCCGGACCGCCGCGGGTCGCGGGTGGTGCGGGTGGCCTTGTAGACCGCGTAGGAGATCTTGTCGACCACCTCGCACAAACCCCGGGAGAGCGGGCCGAAGGCGCGCGAGATGGTGGCGGACTTGTGGTCCAGGTCCGGCGCGAGCGCCGCCCCGGCACAGACCAGCGCCCCGACCACGAGCACCGGCCAGGGCATCGGATGGCCCGCGGCGGCCGCCGCCGCTCCCACCCCCAGCCAGGCCGCTGCGCCGGAGAGTGAATGCGCCGGTCCCATCATGTCCGTCCCGCCCCAGGTGGTGTGGTGTGCAGGCCCGTCCGACGGTGGTGCGGGGGCCCGGTGACGGCACAGCGTACCTTTGATGATCTTCGTGCCACCGTCCGGTTCCCTCTTCCGGGGTGAAGCCAGGCAAGATGGGGGCGTGACCCTCATTGATCAGCTCCCGCCCGACGCCGACCCCGACGCCCTCTTCGAGGCCTTCTCCACGTGGGCCGAGGACCAGGGCATCACCCTGTACCCGGCTCAGGAAGAGGCGCTGATGGAGGTGGTCACGGGCGCGAACGTGATCCTCTCCACCCCCACCGGCTCGGGCAAGAGCCTGGTCGCGGCCGGCGCGCACTTCACCGCACTGGCCCAGGACAAGGTCACCTTCTACACCGCCCCCATCAAGGCGCTGGTGTCGGAGAAGTTCTTCGACCTGTGCAAGCTCTTCGGCACCGAGAACGTCGGCATGCTGACCGGCGACGCGTCCGTGAACGCCGACGCGCCCGTGATCTGCTGCACCGCCGAGGTGCTGGCCTCCATCGCGCTGCGGGACGGCAAGTACGCGGACATCGGCCAGGTCGTGATGGACGAGTTCCACTTCTACGCCGAGCCGGACCGCGGCTGGGCCTGGCAGATCCCGCTGCTGGAGCTCCCCCAGGCGCAGTTCGTCCTGATGTCGGCCACCCTCGGCGACGTGAAGCGGTTCGAGGAGGACCTGACCCGGCGCACCGGCCGGCCCACGTCCGTGGTCCGCTCCGCCACCCGGCCCGTGCCGCTGTCGTACGAGTACGTCACCACCCCCATCACCGACACCATCACCGAGCTGCTGGAGACCCGGCAGTCGCCGGTCTACATCGTGCACTTCACGCAGGCCCAGGCGGTCGAGCGGGCGCAGTCGCTGATGAGCATCAACATGTGCACCCGCGAGGAGAAGGACAAGATCGCCGAGCTGATCGGCAACTTCCGCTTCACCACCAAGTTCGGCCAGAACCTGTCGCGTTACGTCCGGCACGGCATCGGCGTGCACCACGCCGGCATGCTGCCCAAGTACCGCCGCCTCGTGGAGAAGCTGGCCCAGGCCGGTCTCCTGAAGGTCATCTGCGGCACCGACACCCTCGGCGTCGGCGTCAACGTCCCGATCCGCACGGTGCTCTTCACCGCGCTCACCAAGTACGACGGCAACCGGGTCCGCACGCTGCGCGCCCGGGAGTTCCACCAGATCGCCGGCCGGGCCGGCCGGGCCGGCTTCGACACCGCCGGCTTCGTCGTCGCCCAGGCCCCCGAGCACGTCATCGAGAACGAGAAGGCGCTGGCGAAGGCCGGGGACGACCCCAAGAAGCGGCGCAAGGTGGTCCGCAAGAAGGCCCCGGAGGGCTTCGTCGCGTGGTCGGACACCACCTTCGAGAAGCTGATCGCCGCCGACCCGGAGCCGCTGACCTCGCGCTTCAAGGTCACCAACATCATGCTCCTGTCGGTCATCGCCCGGCCGGGGGACGCCTTCCAGGCGATGCGCCACCTCCTGGAGGACAACCACGAGCCGCGCAAGGCCCAGCTGCGGCACATCCGCCGGGCCATCGCGATCTACCGCTCGCTGCTGGACGGCGGGGTGGTCGAGAAGCTCGACACCCCCGACGCCGAGGGCCGCACCATCCGCCTCACCGTCGACCTCCAGCAGGACTTCGCGCTGAACCAGCCGCTGTCCACCTTCGCGCTGGCCTCCTTCGACCTGCTGGACCCGGAGTCCCCCTCCTACGCCCTCGACATGGTCTCGGTCGTCGAGTCCACCCTGGACGACCCGCGCCAGATCCTCGCCGCCCAGCAGAACAAGGAACGCGGCATGGCCGTGGGGGCCATGAAGGCCGAGGGGATCGAGTACGAGGAGCGGATGGAGCGGCTTCAGGAGGTCACCTACCCCAAGCCCCTCGAAGAACTGCTGCTGCACGCCTACGACGTCTACAGCAAGAGCCACCCGTGGGTCCGCGACCACCCCGTCTCCCCGAAGTCGATCATCCGCGACATGTACGAACGCGCGATGACCTTCACCGAATTCACCTCCTTCTACGAGCTCGCCCGCACCGAGGGCATCGTGCTGCGCTATCTGGCGAGCGCCTTCAAGGCACTCGACCACACCATCCCGGACGACCTCAAGTCCGAGGACCTGGAAGACCTCATCGCCTGGCTGGGCGAGCTGGTCCGGCAGGTGGACTCCAGCCTGCTGGACGAGTGGGAGCAGCTGGCCAACCCCGAGGTGGAGTCCGCCGAGGAGGCCCAGGAGAAGGCCGACCAGGTCAAGCCGGTCACGGCCAACGCCCGCGCCTTCCGGGTGCTGGTCCGCAACGCGATGTTCCGCCGGGTGGAGCTGGCGGCCCTGGACAACGTCGACCAGCTGGGCGAGCTGGACGGCGAGTCCGGCTGGGACGCCGACGCCTGGGGCGAGGCCATGGACGCGTACTGGGACGAGCACGACGACCTGGGCACCGGCCCCGATGCCCGCGGCCCGAAGCTGATCATGATCGAGGAGGACCCGGCACACGGCCTGTGGCGCGTCCGCCAGACCTTCGCCGACCCCAGCGGAGACCATGACTGGGGCATCAGCGCCGAGGTCGACCTCGCCGCCTCGGACGAGGAGGGCCGGGCCGTCCTGCGAGTCACCGCCGTCGGCCAGCTCTGACCCGGACGCCCCGCGCCCCACCTCACGCCCCGCCCCACCGGACGCCCCCGACCGCCCGACCGCCCGACCGCCCGACCGCCGGAACCCGACAGCAGTGGAGACCCTCTGATGACGAACCCAGCCGAGAGACTCGTCGATCTGCTCGACCTGGAGCAGATCGAGGTCAACATCTTCCGCGGGCGCAGCCCGCAGGAGTCGCTGCAGCGCGTCTTCGGCGGGCAGGTCGCCGGCCAGGCACTGGTGGCCGCGGGGCGGACCACCGAGGGCGACCGGCCGGTGCACTCGCTGCACGCGTACTTCCTGCGCCCGGGCATCCCCGGGGTGCCGATCGTGTACCAGGTCGAGCGGGTGCGCGACGGCCGGTCCTTCACCACCCGCCGGGTCACCGCCGTGCAGCAGGGCCGCACCATCTTCAATCTGACCGCCTCCTTCCACCAGCCGGAGGAGGGCAGCATCGAGCACCAGCTGCCCCCTCGCATGGACTTCCCCCACCCGGACACGCTCCCCAAGGTCGCCGACGAGATCCGCGAACACCTGGGCGCGCTGCCCGAGGCGCTGGAGCGGATGGCCCGCCGCCAGCCCTTCGACATCCGCTACGCCGACCGCCTGCGCTGGACCCCCGAGGAGATCAAGGAGGCGGACCCGCGCAGCGCGGTGTGGATGCGCGCGGTCGGGCCGCTGGGCGACGACCCGCTCGTGCACACCTGCGCGCTCACCTACGCCAGCGACATGACCCTCCTCGACGCCGTGCGCCTTCCGGTGGAACCCCTGTGGGGGGTCCGCGGTTTCGACATGGCCTCGCTCGACCACGCCATGTGGTTCCACCGTCCCTTCCGGGCTGACGAGTGGTTCCTGTACGACCAGGAGTCACCGATCGCGCACGGCGGCCGGGGCCTGGCCCGGGGCCGCATCTACGACGTCGAGGGCCGGCTGCTGGTCTCGGTGGTCCAGGAAGGGCTCTTCCGTCCCTACGCACCTCTGAAGGACTGACCTCGCGTGCCCACCCCCTCCCCCGCCGCCTGCCCCTGCGGGCTGCCCGCCGAGTACGCCGCCTGCTGCGGCCGCTTCCACTCGGGCGCCCAGCAGGCCCCCACGGCGGAGCTGTTGATGCGCTCCCGCTTCAGCGCCTTCGCCATCGGTGACACCGCCTATCTGATCCGCTCCTGGCACCCCTCGACCCGGCCCGCGCACCTGGACCTGGACCCGGCCCAGCGCTGGGTGCGGCTGGAGATCCTGGGTACCGAGCGCGGCGGCATCTTCGAGACCGAGGGTGCGGTGGAGTTCCGGGCGCACTACCAGGAGGGCGGGCACGCCGGGTCACTTCAGGAGAACAGCAGCTTCTCCCGGGAGGGCGGCGCCTGGCTCTATGTCGGGCCGCTCACCCCGGTGCTCTTCGACTGACCGCCGCCCGCCCGGCCCGGCCGGCGGTGGCGGCAGCGGTCCGGCCGCCGACCTGGCTTCGGCCAGGGCCAGCTCCAGCCCGGCCCGGTACCAGGCCACTTCGCCGGGCCCCCGGGCCTTGAGCAGCCGGTCCCCGACGGCCCTGGCCCCCGGCCGGACCGGATGTCCGTAGGGCGGGGGCGGGGCCAGCCCGCACAGCAGGATCCGCTCCCCCTCGTCGGGCACCGCCAGGGACAGCTCGGGCGGCTCCAGCACGGCGGCCACCGCCGCCGCCCGCTCCCACGGATCCGCGGTCCGGCGCAGCAGCCGGCCGGTCCGGCGGGCGCGCCAGGTGCGCGGCCGCTGGTCCTCGCCCGCCGCGAGGGCGGTCCGCTGCCCCGGCGCGGGGAACCCCCGGATCAGCTCGGGCTCCCGCGCGGCGAACGCCCGTAGCTCCTGGGCGAGATAGAGCCAGACCACCGCGTGGTAGCGGTTCACCCGGTAGGCCACGGGCGTGACGTACCCGCAGCGGGCCAGGCCGCGCAACTGCTCGGAGCCGATGCCCAGCAGGCCCGCACCGGCCGCGGTCTGGACCGTGCGGACCTGGTCGTACAGCTCCTGCGGATACTCCGGCCGGGACCTGACCCGGTCGATCTCCGCCCTGCTCCACCGCTCCGGCCCGGCGTCCGCGCACACCGCGCCCAGCTCCACGGCGATCTCGAACTCGCTGCGCCGCAGGCCCAGTTCCTCGGCGGCCCGGCCGGCGTCCAGCGCCTTCCTCGCGTCCATGACGGTCTCCCTCACGCATCGTCGATTACCCTGCGTGACGACCGTAGCCCAGATCGCAACCCTCCGTCCGAGCCTGTGGACAACTCACTCCGCTCGCGAGCGCTCCGCGACTCCGAGGTGTTCGCCGACCCGGTTGACCAGCAGCGTCATCTCGTACGCCACCTGCCCGATGTCCGTCTCGGCCGCACTCAGCACGCACAGGCTGCTCCCCGGCCCGGCGGCCATGACGAACAGCACGCCCTCGTCGTACTCCACCATCGTCTGCCGCACCCGGCCGGCCCCGAAGTACACCCCCGAGCCCTTCGCCAGGCTCTGCAACCCGGCCGCCACCGCCGCCAGGTGCTCCGCGTCGGCGCGCTCCAACGCCGTGCTGGCGCCGGTGACCAGACCGTCGTTGGACAGGACCACGGCGAGCCGCACCTGGTCCAGCCTCTGTGTGAGATCGTCCAGCAGCCAGTCGAGCTGCTTGTCCAGCGGCATGTCGTCGCCCTCCCCGTTTCGCACGGTCGCCCCCGCCCCCGCGTCACCTGTCCCGCCAGCCTTCCCCACCAGCGGCTTTCGGGCAAGGAGATGCGCCCTCGGCGAAGAGAATGACTCAAGAGGAGTGGCGGGAGCGCTTCCGGCCCGGCCCCGGCCCCGGCACGCAGTGCCGCGTTCGCGCAGACGGGAGCCCTCACATCACTGCGATACGGTCCCTTCCCGGCGCCGCCGGCCCCGTCCCCGGCTCCCGCGGGACGGCTGTCAAGGGGCACAATCCGGCCCGTGAGGGGCCCGGGAGCACCCCGCCACCGGGCCCGGCCGCACCGCGGCCGCCCCGCCGGGACTTCTCAGACCGGACCCGCCGGGGACTCCACCGAGTCCAGCAGCCGCGCGGTGTGCACCCGTCCCGCGTACTCCACCAGCCGGATCAGCACTTCCTTCCCCGAGTCCTTGTCCCGGGCGTCGCACAGCACCACCGGGGTGCCCGGTTCGAGGTCCAGCGCCCGCGACACGTCGAGCGCACCGTAGGCCCGCGCCCCCGCGAAGCAGTTGACGGCCACCACGAAGGGGATCCGCCGGTGCTCGAAGTAGTCCACCGCGGGGAAGCAGTCCTCCAACCGCCGGGTGTCGGCCAGCACCACCGCGCCGAGCGCGCCCTGCGACAGCTCGTCCCACAGGAACCAGAAGCGGTCCTGGCCGGGCGTGCCGAAGAGGTAGAGCGAGAGCCCCGACCGGATGGTGATCCGGCCGAAGTCCATCGCCACGGTCGTGGTCCGCTTCTGGTCCACGCCCCCGGTGTCGTCGACCAGTTCGCCCGCCTCGCTGAGCAGTTCCTCCGTGCGCAGCGGGCGGATCTCGCTGACCGCGCCGACCAGGGTGGTCTTGCCCACCCCGAAGCCGCCCGCCACGAGGATCTTCAGCGCGAGGGCGGCCAGCTCCCCGCCGTCGGCGGTGGTCCCCTCGGGTCCGACGTCCTGTCCCATCACAACGCTCGCAATCCCTCGATGACTTCCCGCAGAATCCGCTCGTCCGGCAGCCGGGCGGGGGGCACGGGCCGGCTCACCCGCACGTGGCCGGCCTCCAGCAGGTCCCCGAGCAGCACCCGCACCACCCCCACCGGCAGATCGGCCTCCGCCGAGAGCTCGGCGACCGACTGGGTCTCGGCCCGGCACAGCGACAGCAGCGCCCGGTGTTCCGGTCCCAGCAGGGACTCGGCCGCCGCGTCGGCGCCGCCGGGGTCCACGACCACCAGCGCTATCAGGTCGAACCGCACCCCGCTGGGGCCCGGCTTGGTCCGGCCGCCGGTCAGGGCGTACGGCCGCACCAGCGGTCCCGCCTCGGCGTCGTACCAGCGCCCGCCCGCGCCGCCCGGACCGCCGGGGGTCCCCGGTCCCGCCGGGTCGTCCGCGCCGCGTCTGCCGTCCCCGCCGTCCGTCATGGCCGTCCCGCCCGTCGTCGCCGTCGTGCCCGTCATGTGCCCGGCCGTCCCGCTCAGCCCGCGGCCGGCGGGTGGTCGGCGAACCGCGGCGGGGTGTACAGGTGCTCGCCGACGCGTTTGACCAGCCGCGCCATCTCGTAGGCGATCAGCCCGATGTCGGCCCCGGCGGCGGCCAGCACGGCGAGGCAGGAGCCGTCCCCGGCGGCGGCCACGAACAGGAAGCCGTCGTCCATCTCGACCATCGTCTGGCGCACTCCGCCGGCCCCGAAGTGCCGGCCGGCGCCCTTGGCCAGGCTGTTGAACCCGGAGGCCACGGCCGCCAGGTGCTCGGCGTCCTCGCGGCTCAGGGCGCTGGAGGCGCCGACCGCGAGCCCGTCGTTGGACAGCACCACGGCGTGCCGGACCTCGCGCACCCGCATCGCCATGTCGTCCAGCAGCCAGTCCAGTTCACCCGATCTGCGGGTGCCGTCCCGGTCGACCCTCTGGTGTTCGATCACGAGCGCTCTCCTTCGGTGCCTTCGTGGGTGGCTTCGTCGGTGCCCCGCGCCCAGCCGTCGCGGTAGGCGGCCATCCGGTCCCGGGCCTCCTCGGGACTGCGGACGGGCTGGTCCTCGGCGGAGTCGGGTCCCCCGGCCGGGCCGGCGGGCGCCTCGCGCAACTGCGGTACGAGACTGGCCTGGCGGACCCGGCGGGGCAGTTCGGTGACGCCTTCGGGAAGCGCCGCCGTCCCCGGCACCGCGGCGGGCGCCGGCGGCCGGCCGCCGCTCCCGCGCGGCCGCAGGGTCGCCACCGGGGCCGGCGGCGCTTCGGCGACGGACGGCTCCGCCTCGCGCCCGGCCGCCCCGGCCGGACCCGAGGGGCCGATGGACCCCGGCGCTGCGGACGGGGCGGACCCGACGGGCGCCCCGCCGGCCGACCGGCCGGCCATGGCGCGCGCGGTGACCTGCCGGGCACCCCGCCCGACCGCCAGCGGCTCCGGCTCCGGTTCCAGGTCCTGGGGCCGGCCGCCGGGGCGTTCGTTCTCCCCCGGCGGCAGCGCCCCTTGGAGGAGGGCGGTGGGCAGCAGCACCACCGCGGTGGTCCCGCCGTACGGCGAGGGGCGCAGGTGCACCTTGACGTCGTGGCGGGCGGCGAGCCGGCTGACGACGAAGAGGCCGAGCCGGTCGCTGTCGAAGAGGTCCAGCGCCTCGGACTGCTCGATCCGCCGGTTCGCCTCGGCCAGCGTCTCGGGCCCCATGCCGAGCCCGCGGTCCTCCACCTCCAGCACGTAGCCGGTGCCGACCGGCTCCCCGCTGACCCGCACCTTGGTGTGCGGGGGCGAGAACTGCGCGGCGTTCTCCACCAGTTCGGCCAGCAGATGGGTGAGGTCGGCCACCGCGCCGCCGATCACGGCGGCCTCGCCGAGCTGGCGGACCTCCACCCGCGGGTAGTCCTCGATCTCGGAGACGGCGGCCCGCACCACGTTGGTGAGCGGCACCGGCAGTCGCCAGGCCCGGCCCGGGGCCGCGCCCGAGAGGATGATCAGGCTCTCGGCGTGCCGCCGCATCCGGGTGGTGAGGTGGTCCAGGCGGAAGAGGTCGCCCAGCTCGGCCGGGTCGTCGGCCCGCCGCTCCATCGCGTCCAGCAGGTTGAGCTGCCGGTGCACCAGCACCTGGCTGCGCCGGGCGAGGTTGACGAACACCCCGGAGACCCCGCTGGCCAGTTCGGCGCGCTCCACGGCCGCGCTGAGGGCGGCCCGGTGCACGGTCGCCAGGGCCTCGCCCACCTGGGCGATCTCGTCCTCGTCGGAGGGCCCGGACGGCGCCTCGGCCACCACGTCGATCTCCTCGCCGGCGCGCAGCCGGTCCATCGCGTCCGGGAGTTTGCGGTGGGCGATCTCCAGCGCGCCGTTGCGCAGCGAGACCAGTTCGACCACCAGTCCCCGGCCGATCCGGACCGAGATGACCAGGGAGGCGCCGACCGCGAGCAGGCCGAGGAGGACCGCGCCGCCGGCAGTGCCGAGCACCCCGTCGGCCAGCGGGTCGACGCGGTCGGCGGCCGCGGCGCGGGCCTTGGCGTCGAGGTCCCGCATCGCGTCGGCGACCGCGGCTCGGGCGCTCTCCCACCCGGCGGGCACGCCCCGGCCGCCGCCGGCCGTCACCTGGTCCTCGGCCGCGGTGAGCGCGGCGTACGGCCGGCCGCGGGTGACGGCGCGCCAGCTCGCGCGCCGGGCGGCGGGCAGGTCGGGGGCGGCGGCTTCGAGGAGGCCGCGCCGGGTGGCGGCCGCGGCGGCGAAGCGGCGTACGGTGTCGGCGGCCGGCGGACCGGCGGCGCGCAGGGCGAGCAGCGCGTCCTCGCGGGCGAGTTGTTCGGCGGCCCGGCCGTACTCCAGCAGCACCCGGGCCTCGGCCCCGTGCGGGTCGTCGTGACCGGTGCCGAGCGCGCCGCCGACGGCGAAGGCGGCCCCGATCACCGCGGTGTAGTCGTCCAGGGCCGCGACGGGGGTGCGCTTGCGGGCGGTGACGTCGGTGCGGGCCACCTGGAGGCCTTCGGCCGCGGTGACGAAGGTGCCCAGCCGGGCCGCGACCGCGGGCGGGTAGTCCCCGGCGTCGGCGACGGTGTGGCGGTCGCCCAGCCGCAGCGCGGCGATCGCGGCGTCGGTCCGGGCGGCCTGCGCGTCCAGGGCAGCGGCCCGTTCGGGGCCGGGTGCGGCCAGGTAGCGCACCGCGGCGATACGTTCCGCCTGGAGCTCGGCGACCGCGGCGCCGACCGGGGCACGTACCTCCTGGTCGGCCCGCTGCAGGCGGCTCAGCCGGGCCACGTCCTGCGCGGTGCCCACGGTGGCGAACGCCCACAGCGCCAGCAGGGAGACCACCGGCACCATCAGCAGCGAGACGATCTTCGCGCGGACGGTACGGGGCCGCAGGCCCGGGCGGCCGGGGCCGGCGCCCGGGGCCGGCTCGGGCGGACCGGCCGGGGCGCGGTGCTCGGCGGGACGTTCCTCCTCGGCCGGCGGGCCCGCATGCGCCCGGCGGCCGCGCGCCGGTGGCACGGGCAGCGCGGGCCCTCCTGCGTCCGGGGTCCTGCGGGGTGTGCGCATGAGCTCCTCGTTCCGGAAGGTGCGGTCGGTACGTCTGCGGGCGGGCGGCGGTCAGTGGGCGCCGGCGGGGTGCTCCTCGCCCAGCCGGCGGGCCGCGGCCGAGGCGGCGCGCTCGTCGGCGGTCGGGGAGAGGGCCACGAAGGCGGAGGTGAGGAAGAGGTAGGAGCCAAGGCCGACGGCGAGGGGGAAGATGAACTGCACCGCCGTGGCCCCGGGGAGTGCGGCGCCGGAGGGGTCGACCTCGACGGCGATGGCCATCATCCCGGTGTAGTGCATGCTCGTGACGGCGGCACCCATGATGAGCGAGGCGACGGCGGCCACCATGAGCGGGGACCTGATGTTGAGCGCGGCCCAGAGCGCGGCCGTGGCGGCGACCACCGCGATGGCGACGGACAGCCCGACGGTCGCCGGGCGGTACGAGATGTGGCCGTGCAGCCGGAGCGCGGCCATGCCGATGTAGTGCATGCTCGCCACGCCGAGTCCGGTGGTCAGCCCACCGAGCAGCAGCGAGCGGCCGCGGTCCTTGCCGTATCCGACGGCGAACACCCCGGCTCCGACCACCAGCATGGCGACCAGCAGGCTGAGGACGGTCAGCGGCACGTCGTAGTGGATCTCGGTGCCGGTGACGCTGAAGCCGAGCATGGCCACGAAGTGCATGGTCCAGATGCCGGTGCCGATGGCGGAGGCGGCGGTGAGGAGCCAGTTGCGCCGGGAGCGCCCGGTGGCGCCCAGCGCGCGCAGCGTGCAGCGCAGCCCGAGGGCGGCGCCGACGGAGGCCATCACGTATGACAGTACGGGTGTCAGCCATCCATAGGCTGCGTGGTCCAGGTGTCCCATGGCCACGGGACGCTAGTCCGGGTGAGGGCGCGAACAAGGGGCGCATTTCGAAAGCTGCTGGAATATGACAGAGAGACGTTCACACCCGATCACAAGCGGTGACAGGCTGCACACGCTTGGCATGGCCCCGGTACGGAATCATGGACGCATGACTGACGACCAGACACACGTCCAGGAGTTCTTCGGTGCCCGTGCCGCGAACTGGGACGCCAAGTTCCCGGACGACGGACCCGCCTTCGCCCTCGCCGTGGCCGAATTCGGTCTGCGGCCCGGCGACCGCGTGCTGGACGCGGGCTGCGGCACCGGCCGGGCGCTGCCCGCCCTGCGCGCGGCGGTGGGCGCGGCGGGGACGGTCCTCGGCGCGGACCTCACCCCGGAGATGCTGGCCGCCGCGGCCGGCGCCGGGCGGGACGCCGACGGCACCCTGCTCCGGGCGGACGTCGCCCGGCTGCCGCTGCGGGACGGCGTGCTCGACGCGGTCTTCGCGGCGGGGCTGATCGCGCACCTGCCCGACCCGGCCGGGAACCTGCGGGAGCTGGCCCGGACGGTCCGGCCCGGCGGCCGGCTCGCGCTCTTCCACCCGATCGGCCGGGCCGCGCTCGCCGCCCGGCACGGCCGCGAGCTCAGCCCGCAGGACCTCCGCGCCGAGCCCAACCTCGGCCCGCTGCTGGCCGGTTCCGGCTGGCGGATGGTCTCGTACGCCGACGAGGACGCCCGCTTCCTGGCCCTGGCCGTACGTCAGGACTGAGCCGGCTCCCCCGGGCCCGCGGCGGGCTCGGCCGCGTCGGGTCCCGCGGTCGGGCGGGCGTGCGGGACCGGGCAGCCGCGCAGCCCCGGCACCGGCGTGGTGCCCAGCCCGGCCAGCCGGTAGCCGTTCGGGTAGCCCTTGATCTCGGGGTTCTGCCGGGCGTAGTGCGGGGCGGTGCGCGGCGGCAGCAGCCGGACGGCCCGGCCGCGCAGCCGCAGCGCGCCGCGGACGAGGGTGCGCAGCGCCGGGCCGGGGGCCTCGTACCGGAAGGCGCGCAGCAGCGGCTCGTCCAGCAGCGCCAGGCTCGCCGACCGCAGCAGCGGGGCCAGCGGGGCCGGGTACCAGGAGGCCATCAGGTCGAGGGTGGCGTCGGCCACCCGCCGACCGCCCTCGTCCCAGCCGAAGTGCGCGGCCTCGTAGGCGTCGAGGAAGCCCTCGAACTCCTCGAACGTGTCCGGTACGTCCGTGATGCCCAGGTGCCGCCCGAGGGTGGCGTAGTAGCGGGCGGAGGCCTGCCGCTCGACTGCGCACAGCGGGCGCCAGCCGTAGTCGTCCAGCCAGCGCTTGGGGATCACGACGAACGTGCACAGGACGTAGCGCATGTCGTCGTCGGTGATGTCGTAGCTGCGGTGCATCTGGTTGATCCGGCGCACGGCGGTGCGGCCCTGCTCGGTGTCGAAGCCGTGCTCCACCACCGCGTCGAGCAGCAGCGCGGTGTCGTCGTAGCGCTTCTGGGGGCGCTCGGTGAACTCCCCCGTCGCGGCGAGCAGCGCACCGATGCTCGGCACGGTGTAGGTGCGGTAGAGGGCGAGCTCCAGGGCCCGGGTGAAGTCCCAGGGGAACTCGTACGTGGCGGTGAGCCGGTAGATCGCCAGGAAGTCCTTCCCGGGGTCGAGCCGGCGGATCTCCTTGAGCCGGTCGTATCGCTGCACCGCACGCCCTCTCCGTCGTGGAAGGCCAACTCTACGTGCGGGAACATCCCTTGGCCCGCCGCCGGGGCCCGCCGGCCGACCCGCCGGGGACGGCCGCGGAAATCGGTCCCGGCGGGCTCTCGACGCGCGGGTTACCCGCTGGTTAGGGTGCGCCGACAAGCATGCGACGGGGAGGGACACGTGGCCGGTACGGGCGAGGGGACCGCAGGGGCGGACGCCGCCGTGGAGGACGCCGTGGGCGGGGAGCCCGCCGGGGCGGACTCGGGCGGCTCGCTCTTCGTGCTGTCCGCCGTGCTGCTCACCCCCGCGCAGTTCCCCAGCGTCCTGGGGGACGACTACCCGCAGGCCTGCGGGCTGCTCGGGCTGACGCCGTACGAGGAGGGCTACGGCCTGGTCCTGGGGCAGGACGAGGACGGCGCCCGCTGGACGGTCGTGGTGGACGACGTCTCGCTGGTCGCGGTGGCCATCGCCTCCTGGGACTGCGGGATGGAGTACGACCTCTCCCCCGACGAGCGGACCATCGTCTCCTCGCTGGCCGGCTGGCCGATCGCGCTCGCGGTCGCGGCCCCGGACCTGCCCGAGCCGCACGATCCGGAGCAGGGCGCCGACGGCACCAACCGCGTCCCGCTGGCCCCGCCGGCCCCGGACGGCTGGGGCCCCGCACAGCGCCGGCTCGGCGCGGACGAGATCGCCGTGCAGTGGGGGGCCTGGCGCGCGCAGTTCGACATACCGGGACCCGAGGACCCCGAGGACCCCGACGCGGAGGCCGAGACGGAGGCCGCCGACGGCGACGCGCCCCGCTACGGCCACGAGGGCGTGCGCCGGGTGCTCGACGAGGCCCGCGCCTACACGGTCACCCCGCCGCCGCCCGGCCGGATCCGCTCCACTTTCGGCACCGAGGAGGCCCGCACCCTGCGGGTGGACGGCCCCGGCTGGTCGCTGGTCGCCCGGACCGACGACATCGCCTTCGTGCTCCTGGACGAGGAGCCCGGCGGCGTGGTCCCGATCGGCCGCGGCAGCGAACTCCCGGGCCTGCTGGAGGCGTTGGAGAAGATCGCGGTCCGGCCGGCCTGACCCCGCCCGGTCCCCCGGTTACGATCGGGCGCCGGTGTCGGCACGATCACGGGGAGGTACGGGATGACAGTGGTGGAGTGCGAACCCATCGGCGTGGTGCTCGGCGGCCGCACGGCCGTGACCGACGACGACTGGGACAAGGAGAGCGCGGTCATCCGCCTGGACGCCGCGCGGTTCGGCCCCGAGGCCCTGTACGGACTCGACGCGTTCTCGCACATCGAGGTCGTCTTTCACTTCGACCGGGTGCCGGTGGCGAAGATCGAGGCGGGCGCCCGGCGCCCGCGCGGCAACCCCGACTGGCCGCTGGTGGGGATCTTCGCCCAGCGCGGCAAGAACCGCCCCAACCGGCTGGGCGTCTCCCGCTGCCGGATCCTCGCCGTCGACGGGCTGGACGTGCACGTGGCGGGGCTGGACGCGGTCGACGGCACGCCCGTCCTGGACATCAAGCCCTACCTGGCGGAGTTCGGGCCGCGCGGCGAGCTGCGGCAGCCGCAGTGGTCGGTCGAGCTGATGCGCGACTACTACTGACCGGCTCCGGGCAGCGTGCGGCGGGCCGGGACCGCGGTCCCGGCCCGACCCGCCTGCTCAGACCCGCTCGAGCGGGACGTGCGGGCCGGCCGGGGCCTCGACCTCGATCCCGTCGCCGGGCCGGATGGTGCCGCCCTGCCGGACCACGCCCATGACGCCCGCCTTGCGGACCACCGCGCCGCTCTCGTCCCGGCCGACCACCTGCTTGAGCAGGCCGTCCTGGAAGTGGTCGATCTGCAGGCAGGGGTTGCGCAGGCCGGTGACCTCGACGACGGCCTGCTCGCCCAGGCGCAGCAGGGTGCCGGCGGAGAGCGCGAGCAGGTCGATGCCGGTGGTGGTGACGTTCTCCCCCAGCTGACCGGCCCGCACCTCGAAGCCCGCCCGCGCGACCTCGTCGAAGAGCTCCTCATGGATGAGGTGCACCTGGCGCAGGTTGGGCTGCGTCGGGTCCTGGGCCACCCGGGAGCGGTGCTTGACCGTCACCCCCGCGTGCACGTCCCCCTCGACGCCGAGCCCCGCGAGCAGGGTGATGCTCTCCCGGTTGGGCTTGGTGAACGAGTACGCCCCGTTGCTGCTGACCGCTGCGACCGAACCGCTCATGGCCGTCTTCCTCCCCGTAACCGCCGGCCGGCGCGCCGGAGCGACCACCGGACGACATGTCGACATCGCGCCCGGCACGACCCTAACCGGCGGCCGCACGGCAGCTCGTGGCGGCCCCGCGAGGCAGGCCTCAGCGGCCTATGCGCTTGCGCCCCATCCCGCGCACCCGCCGCCGCTGCGAGTCGTCGAGCAGCAGGTACGCGGCCACCGGTACGCCGATCAGGACGAGCAGCCCGGCCCAGAAGCCGACCGTCCAGAACAGCACGACCGCCGCCAGCACTCCCGCCGCGGCCACCTTCCCGCGGTTCGACATCCGCCACCTCCTCGCGCGTTCCGTACCCCCTCAACGGTCCGCCCGGGCCGGCCGTTCCCGCAAGCCGGAAGTGACCCGGGTCACGGCGCGGGCGCCCTCGTCGGGCCGGGGCGCTGGGGTACCCTCGGCCGCCCCCGGCCCCGAGACGTCGAACAAGAGGAACGCGTGCCTCCAGAGTTCTCCGACCTCTTCCTCGAGCTCGCCGACTGCCACGCCGTCTTCCTGCCCGCCGACCCGGCCCGGACCGGACGGATCGCCTTCTGGTTCCCGGGGTGCACCGAACTGCCCGAACTGCCCGGCACCGACGGCGGGACGGTCGAGGAGCTGACCGTCGTCACCGCGGAGCTGCGCACCGCGCTCGTACCCGTGCTGGTGCTGCCGCTGCCCGCGGCGCTGCCCCTGCTCACCCGCGCCCGCGCGGCCGCGGGGGCCGGGCCGACGCCGGCCGGCGGGGCCCCGGCCTTCTGGGGCGCGGCCGTGCTGCTGGCGCTGCACCTCGCCGCCCGCGGGCTGCTGCTCCCCGGACTCAGCCCGGCCGGCCACGACGCCTGGCGGCTCGGCCCGCTCGAAGCGGCCGACGTACAGGCCGTGCGCGACCTTGCGGCCGCGATGCCGCCCGGCGCGCACTGCGTCCCGCTGCCCGGTCCGGGGCCGCTGCGGCTGCCCGATCCCGAGGCCCTGGTCCGTGCCTTCCTCGACGCGGTGGCCGACACGCTGCCGCGCTCCCCCGCAGCCGCGCTGGCCGCGGGCTCCGCCGCCTTCGCCGGCCCGGCGCCCCGGCGGATCGATTCGCCCGCGGTCCGGGCCTGGGCCGCGGAGGTGTCCGCGGGGCACGACGCGGGCGTACGGATCTCGCTGCGGGTGGAGCTCACCGACGTACCGGAGGGGGCGTCCCCCGAGGCCGTCGCCGATCTGTCGGCGGCCGGCTTCCGGGCCGTCCTGCAGGTGCACGGCCTCGGCGACCCGGCCGTGGTCGCGGACGCCGCGGACGTGTGGGCGGGCCGGGGCGCCGCCGCCCGCTCCTTCCCGCCGCGGGCCCGGCTGGACGCGCTGCTGGCGCTGCGCCGGGCGGCCCTGGTGTGGCCCCCGCTGGAGCCGTTGCTCTCCTCGGCGGTACCGGACGCCGTGGAGCTGACCGACGAGGAGGTCGTCGAGCTGCTCGGCCCGGCCGCCCGGGAACTCGCCGCGGACGGCGTCCCGGTGCACTGGCCCCGGGGCCTGGTCCAGGACCTCGACGCCCGCGCGGTCCTCGGCGGGCCCGAGGAGGAGCCGGGGACGCCGGACCGCCGCGACGACCGGGCCCCGGCGCCCGGCGTGCCGGCCCCGCCGGCGGCCTTCACCTGGTGGTTCACCCTGGGCGACCAGCAGTTGGGCCGGGCCGAACTGGACCGGCTGGCCGAAGCGGGCCGCCCGCTGGTCCGGCTGCGCGACCGCTGGGTGCTGCTCGATCCGGCCGAACTCCACCGGGCCCGGCGGCGCCAGGACCACAAGCTCCCCGCGGCGCCGGCGCTGGCCGCGGCGCTCACCGGCACCGCCGAGGTCGACGGCGAGCAGGTACCGGTCCTGGCCACCGGCGCCCTGGAGCGGCTACGGGCCGCGGTCGCCGATCCGGCGGCCCCCGGAGCGGCGCCGGTGCCCCAGCCGGCCGCCCTCGCGGCGACCCTGCGCGACTACCAGCTGCGCGGTCTGGACTGGCTGGCCCGGATGACGGCGCTGGGGCTGGGCGGCTGCCTGGCCGACGACATGGGCCTGGGCAAGACCGTGACGGTGATCGCGCTGCACCTGCACCGGGCCCGGCAGCCCGCCACCGCCGGGCCCACGCTGGTGGTCTGCCCGGCCTCCCTGATGGGCAACTGGCAGCGGGAGATCGAGCGGTTCGCCCCGGGCACCCCGGTGCGCCGCTTCCACGGCCCGGCGCGGAGTCTGGCGGACCCGGCGCCGGACGGCTTCGTGCTGACCACGTACGGCACCATGCGCCTGGACGCCCCGCGGCTGGCGGCCGTCCCCTGGGGGCTGGTGGTCGCCGACGAGGCGCAGCACGTCAAGAACCCCCGCTCGGGCACGGCCAAGGCGCTGCGGACGCTGCCCGCGCCGGCCCGGGTGGCGCTCACCGGCACGCCCGTGGAGAACAGCCTCTCCGACCTGTGGGCCGTACTGGACTGGACGACCCCGGGCCTGCTGGGGCGGCTCGGCGCCTTCCGCACCCGCTACGCGCGCGCCGCCGAGGGCGGCGACCCGGCCGCCGCCGCCCGGCTGGCCGCGCTGGTCCGGCCCTTCCTGCTGCGGCGCCGCAAGTCCGACCCGGGGATCGCCCCCGAACTGCCGCCGAAGACCGAGACCGACCACCCGGTCGCGCTCACCAAGGAGCAGATCGGCCTGTACGAAGCGGTGGTGCGGGAGGCCCTGGCGGAGATCGCGGGGGCCCGGGGTCCGGCCCGGCGCGGGCTGGTGCTCAAGCTGCTCACCTCGCTCAAGCAGATCTGCAACCACCCGGCGCAGTACCTCGGGCAGGCCGACGCGGAGCCGGCGGCCGGGCCGGAGCGCTCCGGGAAGCTGGAACTGCTCGACGAACTGCTCGGCACCATCCTCGCCGAGGGCGGCGCCGTGCTGGTCTTCACCCAGTACGTGGCGATGGCCCGGCTGATCCGGGAGCACCTGACGGCCCGGGGGATCCCCTCGCAGCTGCTGCACGGCGGGACCCCGGTGGCCGCCCGGGAGGAGTTGGTGGACCGCTTCCAGTCCGGTGAGGTCCCGGTGTTCCTGCTGTCGCTCAAGGCCGCCGGCACCGGACTGAACCTCACCCGGGCGGGCCATGTGATCCACTACGACCGCTGGTGGAACCCGGCCGTCGAGGCCCAGGCCACCGACCGCGCCTACCGGATCGGGCAGACCCAGCCGGTGCAGGTGCACCGGCTGATCGCCGAGGGCACCGTCGAGGACCGGATCGCCCGGCTGCTGGAGCGCAAACAGGCCCTGTCCGAGGCGGTGCTGGCGGCCGAGGGCGAGGGCGCCCTCACAGAGCTGACCGACACGGAACTGGCCGAGCTGGTCGAACTGCGGGGAGGCGCGCGATGAACCGCCGTACGGACGACCCGGCGGACGGGCCCGAGGGGCCGGTCCTGACCTTCGCCGCGCTGCCCCCCGCGGCCGGCGGCCGGGCCTTCGCGGGCACCTGGTGGGGCCGGTCCTGGCTGCACGCCCTGGAGGCGAGCGCTCTCGACGGGCAGCAGCTCCGGCAGGGCCGGCGCTCCGCCCGGGCCGGTGCCGTCGGGGCGGTCTCGGTGCGCCCGGGCCGGCTCACCGCCGTGGTCACGGACGGGGACGGCACCGCGCACCGCACCGACGTACTGGTCCGGCCGCTGGACGACCGGGACTGGGCGCGCTTCCTGGCCCTGGCCGCGGCGGAGGCGGGGTACGTCGCGGCGCTGCTGGACCGGGAGGTGCCGCCCGGGCTGGACCGGGACGCCACCGCGGCCGGAGTCGAACTCCTGCCGGGGGCGGGCGATCTGGAGCCCGCGTGCGACTGCGGCGAGTGGGACCACTGCGCGCACACCGCGGCCCTGTGCTACCAGGTGGCGCGGCTGCTGGACCAGGACCCGTTCGTCCTGCTGCTGATGCGCGGGCGCACCGAGCGGGCGGTCCTCGACGGGCTGGCGCAGGGCAGCGCCCCGCCGCCGTCCGGAGCCGGACCCGACGGCCCGGACGGCGCGGAGCCGGCCGGGATGCCGGCCGCGGAGGCCTTCGGGACGGCCGGGGTCCTGCCGCCGCTGCCCGCCCTGCCGGGGCTGCCCGCCGTACCCGGCCAGCCGCCGCTGCTGGAGGCGGAGGCCGAGCCGGACGGCGGGATCGACGTGGACGCGCTGTGGTTCCTGGCCGAGTCCGCCGCGGGCACCGCGCACCGGCTGCTGGCCCGGGCCCTGGAGCCGGACCACCCGGAGCACCCGGCCACCGCGCCGCTGACGCCCGATCAGGACGCGGTACGGCTGGCCGCCGAGGCCGCCGACGCCCGGGTGCTGGCCCGGCTGGCGGCCGGCACCGGTCGGGACCGGGCGGGCCTGGCCCGGGCGGTACGGGCCTGGCGGTACGGGGGCCCCGCCGGCCTGGCCGTACTGGAGGAGGAGTGGGCCCCGGGCCCCGCCGGACTGGCCCGGGCCCGGGCCGCGCTGGCCGCCGCCTGGGAGGAGGGCGAGCGCCCGGACCTGCGGGCGGCCGGCAACCGCTGGACGCTCGCGGACGGGTCGGCCCAGCTGCGGTACGGCCGGGACGGCCGCTGGTGGCCCTACCGGCAGGACCGCGGCCACTGGGCCCCGGCCGGCGGGGCCGAGGCCGATCCGGCGGCGGCCCTGGCTGCGGCGGAGCCGGAGGAGGCGTGAGGTCCGATCACCTCGCGGGACCCCGGCGGCGGGGCGCGACGGTCTCCCGGATCTCCTCCGTCGCCTCGCGGAAGGCGGGCGCGGCCCGCCCGAAGTAGTCGAAGAGCAGGGCCCGCTGCTCGGGGGTGTACGTCTCGATCAGGTCGGCGATCCGGCGGCGGGCCGGGGCCACCGCCGTCTCCACGTCGGCCAGCGCGTACGGCACCGGTTCGACCAGCACCCGGCGGCGGTCGGCCGGATCGTGGGCGCGCCGGACGTAGCCGGCCCGCTGCAGCCGGTCGATCAGCCGGGTGGTCGCGCCCGTCGTCAGGCCGGTGCCGGTGGCCAGCTCACCGGAGGTCAGCGCGCCCGCGCGGGTGAGCAGGCTGAGCGCGTACCACTCGGAGGGCTGCAGGCCGGCCGCCTCCGCCCCGGCCATGCCGTGCAGTCCGACGGCGTCGACGTACTCGCGGAAGACGGCGCGCCGGTCGTCGCCTGCGCTGCTGGCCATGGGGATCCCCCTGGGGTGTTGCCCTGCGGTGGTGCGGCGTGCGTCGCCCGGTCGCACACGGGCGTTCGCAGGGCAGCGTACCCAGCCCCCGCCCGGGCCCGCGGGCGGGGCACACCCAACCGGCCGCGCAGACGGCCCCGCTGGCCGACGCGTGCCTTGCCGGACCCGTCCGGCGGTACGACGATGAGGGCGCGGCGGGGGCGGTGCCGAGGCCTGGAGGGCGAGTTGAGCGATCCGTGGGTGGCGCTGCCGGCCGGCGCCGATCCGGCGGAGCGGTCCCGGGCGCTGCGCCGGGCGCACGCCGCCTTCACGGCCGACGGCCGGCTCGGACCACCGGTCCGCGCCGTGGTCGCCGAGTCCTGGCGGCGCTGCGCCCGGGCCCGGGTGAGTCCCGAGGCCGCGGCGCGGGTGGACCTGTCCGAGGGCGAACTGGCCGCGTACCGCGAGGAACACCCGCTGGCGCGGGTGATGCCGGTGGTCCGGGAGCTGGTGGGCGCGGTGGCCTCGGACGGCGAGCACCTGCTGGCCGTGTGCGACGCGGGCGGACGGCTGCTGTGGGTGGAGGGGCATCCGGCCACCCGGCGCCGCGCGGACCGGCTCGGCTTCGTCCCCGGCTCCCGCTGGGCCGAGTCGGCGATGGGGACGAACGCCCCGGGCACGGCGATGGCCCTGGACCGGCCGGTGCAGGTCTTCGGCGCCGAGCACTTCAGCCGCCGCGTGCACCCCTGGACCTGCGCCGCCGCGCCGCTGCACGATCCGCGCGGCGGCGGCCTGCTGGGGGCGGTGGACATCACCGGCGGCGACGGACTGGCGCATCCGCACTCGCTGGCCTTCGTCCAGGCGGTGGCGCGGGCCGCGGAGGCCCAGCTGGCACTCCTCGGGACGACCGCGCCGGACGTGGCCGAGCTGCGGGTACTGGGCCGGGACGAGGCGGAGTTCAGCTGCGGCGGGCGGCGGCTGCGGCTGGGGCGGCGGCACAGCGAGATCCTGCTGCTGCTCGCCGACCGGCCGGAGGGGCTGACCGGGGACGAACTGCTGGTCGCGCTCTACGAGGACGAGCGGGTCTCACCGGTCACGCTGCGGGCCGAGCTCTCGCGGCTGCGGGGCCTGTTGGGTCCCGGGACGCTGCTGTCCCGCCCGTACCGGCTGGCGGTGCCGGTGGCGACGGACGCCGGACGGGTCGCCGAACGGCTGGCCCTGGGCGCCGTGTCGGCCGCGCTGCGCGGCTATCCCGGGCCCCTGCTGCCGGGGTCGACGGCCCCGGAGGTCGTCCGGCTGCGGCGCCGGCTGACCGACCGGCTGCGCTCGGCGCTGCTGGACCGCGGGGACGCGGGGCTGCTCGGCGACTGGGCGTACAGCCCGTGGGGCGAGCAGGACGTGAGCGTCTGGCGGGCCCTGGCGGCGGCCCTGGCACCGGGGCGGCGCGGGCCGGCGCTGGAGCGGGTACGGGCGCTGGACGCGGAACTGGGGACGGCGGACGGGACCGTGTGAGGGCGTTCGCGGTCGGGCGGCCGGGGTGCGGGCGCGGGTGGTCCCGGCCGGGGGGGGCGCCGCGCGAGCGCAACGTCCGTGCAACGTGCCGGCGCCTAGCGTCCTGCCGACGCCCGCCGCACCCGGCGGGCGCCGGACACCGGGAGGACCAGGGATGACACGTTACGCAGCGCCCGGCACCGAGGGCTCGATCGTCGAGTACGCCGCCCGCTACGACCACTGGATCGGCGGCGGGTACGTGGCCCCCGCCCGCGGCCGATACTTCGAGAACCCCTCGCCGGTCAACGGGCAGCCCTTCACCGAGGTGGCCCGCGGTACCGCCGAGGACGTGGAGGCGGCCCTGGACGCGGCCCACACGGCGGCTCCCGCCTGGGGCCGGGTGCCGGCGGCGGAGCGGGCCCAGGTGCTGCTGCGGATCGCGGACCGGATGGAGGCGAACCTGGAACGCCTCGCGGTCGCGGAGAGCTGGGAGAACGGCAAGCCGGTCCGCGAGACCCTGGCGGCCGACATCCCGCTGGCCGTGGACCACTTCCGGTACTTCGCGGGCGCGCTGCGGGCGCAGGAGGGCGCGCTGAGCGAGGTCGACGAGGACACCGTCGCCTACCACTTCCACGAGCCGCTGGGCGTGGTCGGGCAGATCATCCCCTGGAACTTCCCGATCCTGATGGCGGTCTGGAAGCTGGCCCCGGCACTGGCCGCGGGCAACGCGGTGGTGCTCAAGCCGGCCGAGCAGACCCCGGTCTCGGTCCACTACTGGATGTCCCTGGTGGCCGACCTGCTGCCGCCGGGCGTGGTCAACATCGTCAACGGCTTCGGCGAGGAGGCGGGCAAGCCGCTGGCCTCGAGCCCCCGGGTGGCGAAGATCGCCTTCACCGGCGAGACCGCCACCGGCCGCCTGATCATGCAGTACGCGGCCGAGCACCTGAAGCCGGTCACCCTCGAACTGGGCGGCAAGAGCCCCAACATCTTCTTCGACGACGTCTGGGCCGTCGACGACGACCTGCGCGACAAGGCGCTCGAGGGCTTCACCATGTTCGCCCTCAACCAGGGCGAGGTGTGCACCTGCCCCTCGCGCGCACTGATCGAGCGCGGCCGGTACGGGGACTTCCTCGACGCGGCGGTGGCCCGCACCGAACTCATCGTCCCGGGGCACCCCCTGGACACCGACACGATGATCGGCGCGCAGGCCTCCGCCGACCAGCTGGCGAAGATCCTCTCCTACCTGGACATCGGCCAGCAGGAAGGCGCCAAGATCCTGACGGGCGGTCAGCGGGTCGCGTACGACGGGGAGTTGTCCGGCGGCTACTACGTCCAGCCGACCATCTTCGAGGGCGACAACAGGATGCGGATCTTCCAGGAGGAGATCTTCGGCCCGGTCGTCTCCGTCACGTCCTTCCAGGGCTTCGACGACGCGATCCGCATCGCCAACGACACCGCCTACGGCCTCGGCGCCGGCGTCTGGACCCGCGACATCAACACCGCCTACCGCGCCGGCCGTGCCATCCAGGCCGGCCGCGTCTGGACCAACTGCTACCACGCCTACCCCGCCCACGCTGCTTTCGGAGGAGTGAAGCAGTCAGGCATCGGCCGGGAGACCCACAAGATGATGCTCGACCACTACCAGTCGACCAAGAACCTGCTGGTCAGCTACTCGCCGAAGCGCCTCGGCTTCTTCTAGAGCACGGGAGAAGGGCGCCGTCGGCCACACGTCCAGGGGCGGGTGGCCGAACACACGATGCACGAGATAGCCGGGACTACCTGTCGTCACCGGCCGGGAGTGCGGAGGGCTCCGAGAAGACGAAGGAGAACTCGGCGGGCCCGGCCCGCAGAACGTGCTGCGGCAGCGGGCCCGGGCCGCAGGACTGCGAGCAGATGCCGTGCTGGCCGTGGTCGAGGTTGACCCACACCGTGTGGCCGGGCGTCAGGTCGGTCAGGTGTCGGGCCGTGTCGAGGTGTTCGGTGGTCCAGCACCGGGCGGTGAAGCAGAACTCCGGGCCGCCCTCGATCCGCAGGCCGCCGAGCTCCACCCAGCGGACGTCGGCACGGGCGCCATTCTCCTGCGGGCGGACGTACGGGGTCTGCGGGCTGTCCACCGTGGCCTGCCAGCGGCCGGCCACGGACGCCGACCTGGTGTCCGGGTAGGCCTCGCCCGGGCCGCCGCCGAACCACCTCACCTGGTCGGCCTGCGGCAGGCCGAGGCGGATGCCGAGTCTGGGCAGCGGAACGGTCCAGTCGCCCTCCGGCGTCACCGACACCGTCAGCCGCAGCCACGTGCCGTCGGAGGTCCAGCGGTACGCCGTGGCCAGGCCCACCTCGCGGGTGGCCGGCGCCACCCGGGTCCTGACCGTCAGCGCCTCGCCACTCGCCTCGACTCCGTCGAGCCGATGCTCAATCCGGTGCAGGCCCAGTTCACGCCACAGACGGCTGTAGTGCGTGCCGTCGTACAAGGCGATGCCGTCGTCGTTGTCGGTCGGTGCCCGCCACACATCCAGCAGCGGAGGGACCACCGGGATGCTGCCGACGGACCTGAGCGCGCCGGTGCGGGCGTCGAACGCGGCCGGGCCGAGGGTGATCAGCTCCTTACCGCGCACGGGGCGGTCCCCTGCGGCAACGGGCGGTACCGCCCGGGCGATCACGACGGCCTGTCCCCACGCCACCTGGTGGCCCTTCGCCGCCCACCCGGTGTCGGACGCGAGCAGGGCCCGTACCCGTCCAGTGCCGCTCACCGTCCGGCCCCTCGGCGGTGGACGGCTGCGGCAGCTACACCTCCGCCAACTCGCCCGGCACGAGCGGCGGCACGGGCAACCGGCCCTGCGCCACCGTCTCACGGTCCACCCCACGGAGCTCCCCAGTCGATGCTCACGCCAGTCGGCACGTTCGAATACTCGCAGCCTGTTTCGAGGAGGGCGAGCCTCGATCGCTTCGAGGGCCCGCCCGTACCCGATCCGGCCAGTCAGACCTTCAGGATCAGTGCTTCCACCTGTTCAAGCGTTGTCACGCTGGCGTGTGCCGCGGTCCGTACCTTTGCCAGCTTTTCCATCCACTCGATCCGCTGCTGGGCCGGGAGCGGATCCTCCCCGAGTTGGACGCGCAGGCGGTGCGCCTCCTCGAAGTCCGTCATCAGGGTGTGGGCGGCGTCCACCGCCTTCAGGTAGCTCCCCTCGACGAGCTCGACCCGTGCTGGCAGCTCTCGGCGCAGGGCAGTCAGCTGGTCGCGTGGGTCGGCAGCCGCCTCGCCGTACGTGGTGGTCAAGGTACCGGCGTCCGCCGTATTCCCGTCGCCCGCAAGAGCGTTGACAGGGCTTTCCGGCACCGGGATACCGAGGTCCACGGGGAACAGTTCGTCGAACCACGCCTTGTCGGCGACGTAGTGGGTGGGCCGGCCCTCGGAATCCGGAGCGATCACCATCCCCGCGGTGATCGCTGTCCGGTCTGCTTCGGCCCAGTGCTGCTCCCCGTAGCAGATCAGGGGCGTGCCGTCGTCCGGCTCGGGCGGCCGCGGCGCGTCCGGGTGCTCCAGCACAGTTTTCGCGAACGCGAGGAGAAGGGCCCGGCTGACACCCGGCGCGCCCGCCGTGTACGCCAGCGTCAGGGCGGCGAGGGCGCTCTTGGGGGTGCGGCGCACGCCCTTGCGTCCGGCACCCGCCTCGCTGCCCTGGCCGGGGGTGATGAACGACTGCGGAGCGTGGATCAGCGCCGGCGCCATCCGCTGGACCAGTGCGGCCCATGCGGCTGCATCACCGGCCTCCGCCCCCAGGAACAGTTCTGTGAGCGGCCTCGGATCCTGTCCGGCGCCTTCCCTGGTCTCCGTGGTGCCGAAGAGACCGAGGGCGGAGAGGATGTTGCCCCGGTGTACGAACAGCTGCGCGACGGCGGCGGACCACAAGCGCGTACGCGCCTCGGCCGTCCTCGCCCGGATCTGGCTCCACGCCGGCTCTTGCAGCGTCCCTCTGACGACGGGCCAGAACTGCCCGGTGTCGCGGACGGTGCGCCCGTTCGTCTTCTGTGGAGTCTCGGGCGGGATCCCGGGAAACACCAGCCCGGTGATGGCACGCACCGCGATGTCGCGCAGCACGACCGGGGAGACGTTGGCACCTGCGGGCACGAGCGGCTCCAGCGGATCCAGCGGCCCGTTGACCGTCAGCGCGTCGCGCACCCCTGTCAGATCGAGCAGGTCCACGGCGCGCGCGTCGGGGAACGCCTCGGCGAGCGCGTCCGCGAGGAGGGACTCCCTGGCGTAGGCGTCGACGAGCGTTGCGAACAGGGCGATCAGCCGTGCGTCCTCGTCGTAGGGCTGAATGCCGCGCAGGTGGTCGTTGACGTTCAGGGCCCGCAGGACGTGTTCCAGGGCCTCGGGCTTGGTACAGCCGATCACGATCTCCGCGGACACCGTGGCGATCTTCGCAGCCCTGAGCGATGGGTCGGTCGCCTCCGTTTCCGGCTTCGCACCGTCCCTGTTGAGCCGGGCGGAGAGCCGGTTCAGGATCTCCCGCAAGCTCAGTAGCAGCGGCTCGGGGCCGTCCTTCTTGTCCTTCGGCATGGGCACGAGGGACTGGGGCATGCCCGTGACCAGGTGCTCCGGGCGCACCCGGAAGACGTTGAGCCGGGCCAGCGCACGGTTGTTCCCGGTCACGGCGGCCAGCCGCCACAGATTCGACACCGTGCCAACGGAGTCGGTGATCTGCCACTGCTGCAGGACGTTCATGCCCTTGGAGAGCTGGCCCGCGTCCGCGAGGGACTCGGCCAGGTCGTACCCGCGGGTCTTCCCGGCGCGCTCCAGGTTGTCGGCGGCGTACCGCTGCATGTGGACGGCCACTGCGTAGGGCTGCTCGGCCAAGGAGAGCGCCGCCTTCGGCTGCCCGTCCTCCTGCACGGCGCGGACGACCGGCCGTGGCCGCCGGTGGCCCAGAGCGGAGAGGAGAGCGCGCTTCTGGCTCTCGAACTCGTGTACGCGGCGGACGGCGTCTTGGTGCTTCTGCGTGGCTGCAGCCAGCGCCTGCGGCGCGTACGCGTCGTCCCCAGGCGCTCGGCGCAGGGCTTCCCGCTCCTTCTCCGCGGACTTCGCGCTCTTCGCGGCGTCCTGGAGCGCCAGCTCGGCGGCGACGAGGTCCTTGACGCGCTGGCTGGCCTCCGGAGCAGGCGACGACCAGCAGACGGCGGTCCGGTCGTTGAGGTCCCACGGGACCACTGCGGCGCCGTGAACATCGCAGGTCAGCAGCAGCACCTGCTCGTCACCGGCCTGCACGAGCCGGTAGGCGTTGGGCTTAAGGACCCTCCTGCCACGCAGGGTGGCAATCAGTGCCTTGACCTCCGTGTCCGGGAGCGCTGCGGCCAGACCCTCGAGGATTGCCTGCCGCGGAGGCGGCACGACTCCGTGGTCCGCGCAGGTGTTCTCGATCGCGTCCGCGAGGCGATCGCCCCAGAGGACGTTGCCAATCTGCGGGTAGATGTCATCGGACCGTTTCACGGCCATGGCGTCGTCCTTCCACCCGAGCGTCCCGGGCGAGCACCGAAGCTCCCGACCATCGGGAGCGTGTCACGCGCCCGAGTCCCGAAGCCTCGTGCTGGCAAGGAATCAGGCCGCCCCCTGGAGGGTGCGGCGGTTCCTCGCCCCGTACGGTCCACCTGCCAACGCCCGAAGAACGATCAGCCCCAACAGCGCCTCGGCGGCGCCTGGACCTCTCGCAGCTTGCTCCTGCTCCGCCGACGGCGGCATGAGGCGGACGCCGATGATGAGCCACCGACGTGCATCACCGAGCCTGCCGCTGCCGTCGACACAGCGGCGAGCCGAAGCGGCGGAGTTCACCGGATGAGGTGAACCAGCAGCCCAACGAGGCTGCGCGCAGCCCGGGTTGGGGTATTTGCACGCCAGCGGTGCGTCGGCGTGTTCCACGGAGTGCCGGCGGCGAGCAGCGGCATGTGCCGGGCGGCCCAACCCAAGACCGCAGTCCTCGTCTCACACCTCGCACAGGCGGGCGCCGAGATCACCCTCACCTCTAGGTTCCGCGATTCCATGGACATTTCCGCGTGATCATGGACACCGGTTGGACACTTCCGCATGATCATGGGCAACGGCAACGCTCGGTAGCAGTCAGTTGTCGACTGTTATCGATCTTCCGGTTTGGGCGGCGCGTTCCTTTCGCACCGTCTCAGTATGGCTGCACAGCAGCCAGGAAGATCCGTAGCAAGCACAACACGAGGACGCGACCGAAGTCAGTTGCGCCAGGAGCCCGTGCTTCGGTGGAAAGATCAGGAAGCCCGCCCCTCAATACGTTGCCTCTGCGGGGACTCGTGCGGTGAGATGAGTCGTGCGCAAACAACGGGGACTTGTGATTCTGGGAGGCGTAGCGATAGCTATGGCTGCCATCGGTGCGGTGCTGCTTGTATGGCGCGGGCCCTGGTGGGCTGACGGCGAGTACCTCAGCGACAAGGAACTGCGCACCGGTTCGGCCGCGCTGGTCACTGGCTTTCGGACCTCTGTCGTGCAGTTGTTCGCCCTCTTCGGGGCGGGCATCGCCCTTCTGTTCACCGCATTCAACTACCGACTCACCCAGCGAGGCCAGGTCACTGAGCGCTTCACTAAGGCATTGGAACGCCTCGGCTCAGCAGAGATGTACGTACGAATCGGAGGTCTCCTGGCCCTCGAGCAGATCGTCCAAGATGCCCCTGGCCAGGCAGAGCACGCGACGCAGGTACTGAAAGCCTTCGTACGGGACCGGGCCGCTCGCGGTGCCGCCCCATCACCTCCAGTTGCCCGATCCATGCGCATTGCCGAGGCACGTCGGGCCGCTCGCGGCAGGGGTGGGGTAGCCAGCATCCCGGCCGCCTCCGTACGCACAAGGCCCGATGCGGACGTACAGCAGGCGTTGACCGCACTCATCGGACCACCGGCCCAGCCGGGCGGGCACCCAGACGACAGCATCTGGGAGTGGAACGGGGGCTCTGAGCACGTGGATTCGGGCAGAAAGATCGATCTTGCTGACTTGAACCTCGCCGGAGCCAACTTTCACCGCGCGGACCTGTGTGGAGTCCGGTTGGACGGTGCCGATTTGAGCGGGGCCCGAATGACTCGGGCATACCTGCAAGGTGCCAGCCTGGAGGGGGCGAACCTGACGGGGGTTGAGATGTATCGGGCGAACTGCAACGGGACCCGGATGGACGACGCGGATCTCACCAATGCCTACATCGACGGTGCAGACATGGCGAACGCCTACGGGCTGGCAGTGGAACAAGTGCTGGTGGCGGGGGTGACTAGCCGGACGTCACTTCCGAGCTATATCGCGCAGGACCCCCGTGTGCTCGCGCGTATGGCGGAAGTGGAGAAGATCCTCGAAGACGATTGGGCGGGTGCTCACCGCGCAAGTACCGAAAGGACTGCTTCGCTCCCGGTAGGCGAGTGAACGTGCTGAAACCCTTCAGTTGAGCAGGCCCCGCCGTCGGGGCTTGTTCAAGGGATCGGGCTCGTAGAAGGCCAAGAGCACGGCTTCCGCGCGGTCCGGCGACGTCATGCCGCGGGCCTTCATCGCCTTCTTGCTCTCGATCTGGGTGTAGCCGCTCGTCGTGGAGAGCTGCGCAGCCGCCTTCCTACCGACGTGCAGGCTCAGCCGCCCCGGCCGGACGACGACAGAGACCGGCCGTGGACGGGCCCTGACGACGCGTGGTGCGTGCACCCGCGCGGGTGCGGAGAGGCCGGCCCGGCTCTTCCGGCCTACCGTTCAGCAACACGGTCCCTTGGGATGTTCTGGACGCAGGCCGTCGGGGTCGTCACCTCAGGAACCTGCGAACCGCCGGATTCGCGTGGCCGACACACCAGGGCTGCCCGCTGAGCGCCGTCTGTGGCCCGGCTCATGACCCCGGAGTCACCGCGGCTTCTCCTTCTCGGGCCACCGGGTGCCGGAAAGGGAACCCAAGCGGCGTTCCTGAAGAAGGTGCTCAACGTCCCGAAAGTGCAGCTCAGAGACATCCTGCCTGTTCCGGTGACATGAACGCGGGCGAGCCGACCACCCAGCCGGTCTGGGTCAGCTCGAGACCCCTTTGGCCCGCCGGGCAAGCTCCGGGTAATCCGCCATGCCCTTCGGGAGCCCACAGGCCAGCCCGCGGGCCACGGTCCCCATCTACGGCAGTGGCACTTTAGGAAGCCCGATCAGGACTCGTCTTCGGCTCGGTGAGTGTGTTCGGGTCCGGGGTGGGCCACACCTGGGACGAGTGGATTGTCGTAGTCGAGTTCGATCTTGCTGAAGACTGAGCCCGGGATCGGCGCTGAGTCGTTGTCCGCGATGATCAACTGGGCTTTGGAGCCGTGGACCTCGGCGAGTGTTTGAAATCGTTGGTAGGTCCGATGGCCCCGTGCCTGGTCGTCAAGGTTAGTCCCGGACGCCTTTCGCGGGGAGTCGATGATCAGCATGGACGGCACTCGGACGTCCGGGTGCGTGATTCCGAACTCCAGCAGGGAGAGGCTGTACGCGACATTGATGCAGGTCACGATGCCCCCGCCGTCGGCCTGAAGGCTCTCGAACGAGACGTTGTCCACTACGGGCAGGTACGACGACGGGTCGATGGTCGCGGACCGGATCCACGGCGCAGGGCGCAACTGCGCGATCATCGTGTTGAAGTCCCGTCCAAGGTCGCTCACGAGGGTCTGCCGTGCAGCGAGTTCGGCCGTACGGGCCTTCTTCCCAGCGGTTGCGCGGGTTCGCTGCTCCTTGATGGCTCTGACGTCGCGGGCGATCGCGTGCGCCCGCGTCCAGGAGTCTCGTAGCTGGGTCACGGAGTCGATGGCTGCTCTGAGCGAGGCCGCGCGGGCGCTGGCTTCGGCGATGGCATCGAACCGTGGCGCCACGAGATCGCGGGTCTGCGCGTCGAGTTGCCGGCGGAGGCTGTGGGCAAGGAAGTCGGTCTGCTGGGCTCGCTGTTGTGCGGCCATCAGGACGGCGCTGTCGGCCTCGAGTACGGCTCGGGCGTCCTGGAGCTGGAGGTCAAGGGTCCTGCGGGTCTGCGCGATGACGGCAGGGTCGACGTCTTGGTCGTGTGGGTCGGCCTGCAGGCAGACCACGCAGTGGTCCTCGGGAACGGGGCGGGTGCTGAGGCGCTGCATGCAGCGTGGGCAGACAACAAAGTCGAAGGGTGACAGCTTCTCGATGGCGGTCGTTGAGCGATCGAGCCGGGATAGGTCGAGTTCAACCTGGGCGACGACCGCGGCTCGGGCCTCGACGAGGTCCTGTGCCGCAAGGACGTCCTGCGTGGCGTTGCGGGCACTGTCCACGGCCGCCCGCAGGTCTTGGCGGAGGACGGCGTCGGCGGCGGTGCTCTCCTCCAGTTCATGGCGCAGGGATGCCAGTGCTGAATCGGCTCGCTGCAGCCTGTCCCGCAGGTTGGTAAGTTCGGCCCGCAGTTGGTCCTCGGTGCGGGGGTCAGTGGCACCGAGGAAGTTCTTGACGTTCTCGTACTCGTCCGTCTTCTTGCGGAGCTCCTCCTTAAGCTCCCCCAGCTTGCGGCTGAGTTCCAGCACGGTGCTGTCGGTGAGCGCGAACATCAGCTTGAAGAGGGCGGTGCGTTTGGTTCTGAACCAGGTGTCGAGGTGTCCCACGACTTCGCGGTCGATGTTGCGGGCTTCCCGGTACACGTAGGCGAACAAGTCGGTGAAGGTGAGGTCCCGCGTGGTGGCTTTGCCGTCACGGCTGGAGGGGATCGTCTCGCGGGGGAAGTCGAGCGCCGTCAGGAGGTAGTCCGACAGGAGTGGCAGGCCACCGTCCGCCTGTACGGCATAGGTGTTGAGGGTGGTCAGGGTCCGTGGATCCAGGACATCGACCTGGCCGGAGCGGGTGTCGTTCACGGTCCTCTTGAGGATCACGTGCTGCTCGCCGATTACGACCTCGGCCCGGGCCGAGAGGACGTGGTCGCGGACGGCCGGGGTCAGTACTGCCTTGCCACCCACCACATGCTTGAGCAGCATCAGGAGGCTGGACTTGCCGGTGCCGCTGGGACCGCTGACGACCGTGGCCCCCCCCCGTCGAAGCGGTAGGTCTTCTCCGCGTCGGCGGTCGTGACAGTGAGGGATCGGAAACGAAGGTGGACTGCCATTTCAGATCTCCGTCCGCCAGGGCCTGTCGACCGCGTCCGGCAGACGGTCGTAGATGAGGGTCTTCAGCGTCGAACCCGACTTGTTGAAGTGCTCCTTGAGAAGCGCGATGCGTTGCGCCACGACAGCCCACTCGTCCGTTTCTCGCAGCATTGCCGCGGCGACCGCGCCGTTCGCTGTGATGCGGAACTCGGCCCGGTCAGTCCCGCCGTATGTGATCAGGTCGCGGGCTGCCAGGGATCCCAGGACGGTGTAGTAGCGGTGATCCCAGGGCCCGTACTTGTAGCGGGTCATGCGGCTCTCGACGGAGAGTCGTTCAGCGGAGGTGGGTTGGGCTCCGTCGGGCCACGGAATCCCGTCTACGGCCAGGAGTCGCTCCGGCCATCTTCTTGCGCAGGATGCCGCCGCCCGGGGCGACGATCGGCAACTGGCCGCGGGCGAAAGTGGGCACGACGGAATGGCTGGAGACGAACGTGTCGAGGACGGTGTCCTTTGTCAGCCGGCGCCTCGCGATGCGCTGCTGAATCTGCACGCTGTGCAGGACCCTCGCCGGGTCTGCAATGTAGACAGCGAGCTGTCCACGATCGCTCTGGTCACGGTTGGACTGCTCGATTCGCTCGATCAGTGCCCGATAGGTGGCCTCGACATCCACGCGTCCCCGCTGCAGGGTCGCGATCGCAGGCATGAGGAGACTCTGGAGGTTGACGTCCGTGATGTGCCGGCGGGACGGCAGTTCGTCGTCGAGTTGCAGCGCACCGAAGAACAGCTCCACCACGCCGGTGAAACCGTCCGGGATGGCGATGTCGGCAAGCCGCGAAACCTGGGGGACTTCGGGGATCGTGGCGTAGGGCTGCTTCCACCGGACTTTCAACAGGTACTGGGCGACGACCTTGGCCATATCGTCCACGCCAGCAGTGACCGCCGGTTCGGGCCCGCACATCGCCTTCAGCATTGTGGCGCCACCCTTGCCTGTGGTGAGGCCGGCGTTCGTGGCAAGCCGAAGGCGGACATTGCTCAGGCCATCACACGCACGCCATCGGTCGAAGAGGTGTGCCAGCCCGCCGTCCTTGCAAAGGTCCGCCACGTTCCAGGGGTTGCGCCGCTTTCCCCGGTGCTTCACTGAAACTAGTTCGACCGAACCGTCCGCGTAAGAGACCACGAAGTCCTCGTGCCACTCACAGACAACCGATTCGACCGAATCCTGCGTGAGCAGCGCAATACAGATCTGGGCGGCTACCTCTGCCTGATACCGGTAGTTGCCCAGGGTGTCCGACCCGCTGTCCTCCTGAGGTGCCACACGGAAAATCGGATGCACGAACGCTTCATCAGAATCCGCGTCCTCTGCCGTCTCAGCCTCAACCGCCACTGCACACCCCCCACCCCGCCGCTGGAGGTACGGCCCCAGGGCCGACAGCGGAAGATCACCACAGATACCACAGCACCCATGCACCCCGTAACCGGTCGATCACATTCGAGGTGGGCCGGTAGACGTGGAGCTCTCTCCGCCTCGGCCGACGTCGGCGCACGACCGTTCCGACGCCCCCTGGTCTTGGAGCAGCCCACAGGCCTGCAACCACATGTCGCCTTGCTTGGCTGGCGTCCAGCCCGGTGGCCGAAGACCCAGCGGTCACTCGTCTTCGTCCTCGGTCAGGTGCTCCATGAGTAGCTCCAGGGTCTCCGTTGAGAGAGCCGGAGCCCGTTGCAGCCAGCGATCGAGCCACTCTGCATCCGTCATCATGCCTGGTCAGCCACCTTCCCCATATACGGAACTTCATCAAACTCCGCACACAGTGCTTTTGGAGGCTACAAGCAGTCGGGCATCGGCAGGGAGACCCATAAGATGATGCTGGAGCACTACCAGCAGACGAAAAATCTCCTCGTCTCGTACTCGCCGAAGAAGCTCGGCTTCTTCTAGGAGCAGGCGAAACGGCGCCTGACGTGGTCTTTGCCGTCAGGCGCCGCGGGCCGCCGGCCCGGTCCCCGCTGCCGGCCAACCGGCTTGCCTTCAGAAGGCTTCGTCCTGTCACCACCCGGCGGTATCGAAAGGTGGCGGAACGAGCATGGGGAACGCGAGGTGGAGCCGGTTCTCACCCGGGGGGGCTGGGCAGACGCCTGCCCCCCCGGGTCGCCTCGGTCCAGCCGAGTCGTTTTCTCAGATGGCTCGTACCTCTTGGACGAACCGGTCGGCCAGCGCCTCGTAATAGCGCTGGTTGGGCAGTTTGTGGCCGCTCGGATCCGTGAAGTGGTACTTGCCCGCGTCCACCGGACCGGTCGCGGTGCCGTCGGTGGAGACGGCCGCGGCGAAGTCGACCGAGCCGTCGGCGTTCCCGCCGAGGGCCGTGCCGGCCCCCGTGCAGGCGCCGTTGGCCGGGTCCGACCTGCTGCACAGGATGTAGTTGTTCACGGCGCGCCGGACGTTGTCCTGTTCCGGTGTCATGGCCAGGACCTGGGGGATCGTGGCGACCCGGACCTGGATCTTGCGTGACGTGCCGACCTGTTCGTCGACGTACCTCTGGCGGATCTGCTGTGCCAGGGCACCAAGGCGTTGCTGCACGTCCGTGGCGGTGGCGTTGTTCATGATGTCCGACGCCCCCGTCGACAGGAGGACGGTCCGCACGTTCGCCTGGCCGAGGACCACCCGGTCCACCGGGTTCGCCGCGCTGGGCGGGCTGAGCCTTTCCGGGCTCGTGGACAGGGCGGGCAGCAGGTTGTTGGTCGTGTTCCAGCTGTTGCGGCCCAGATTGAGCACGCCGTACGGTGCCGGGTTCTCGAGGGGGTCACTCGCGTACTGGGCCGCCACCCGCTCGTAGATGAGGTCCGACAGGTGGTGGGCGTTGTCACCGGTGGTCGTGTCGCTGTTGACCGTCTGGTCGCCGTAGAGCGCCAGTGCGCCGCTGTTCTGCTCGGTCGGTGTCACGTCGACCGCCGCCAGGTACGGGATCTGGGACTTGACGGTGGTGAAGGCGTCGGGGGCGGTGTCCGTCGTGTGGTCGCCCGCGCCCTCGCCGGTGGCCCAGATCTTGGCCTGCGCGTCGTTGTGGACGGGGACGTTCGGCACCATGCCCTTGATGTGGAGGCTGACCAGTAGCGTGCTCTGCTGCGGGACGTCGAGGTCCAGGGCGTCGCTGGTGACCTCGCTTCCGGAGGGGATCGTCACCGAGGCCGACCCTGTCACGGAGGCCGACCCTCCGAACACCAGCCCGATCGGGGCCCCTGAGGTCTGCGCGGTGCCCGCGGCCCCCTGTCGGGCGACGGTGACATGGGACAGGGTGACCGGGTGGCTGCTCACCGCGTTCGAGAGCCGGATGCGGACCTGGCCGCCCGCGCCGTTGCCGACGGTGACCCGGGCCGGGATACGGACGGTCTGCTCGTTCCACGTACCGCCGTTGGAGTCCAGGTTGGCGCCCCAGGTGCCGTTCCAGTTCTGGGCGTTGCCCGCGTCGGGCACGTACGAGGCGGTGCGGATGCCGACGCCCATGATGTGCAGGGCGGTGGTTCCGTAGGTGAGCTGGTCGGTGACGACCGGGAGGCGGATGGCGCTGATCGGCAGGCCCGGGCAGGGCAGGGCGACCGACACCGCGAAGAGCTGCGGCTTGTAGGGGTCAGTGGCTCCGCCCCGCAGGTTGCGGGTGGTGAAGCCGGCAGCCCGGGTCCTGGGGTCTCCCGTGACCCAGTCGGGGACGCTGTCGAGGGTGTAGGTGTGGGTGAGGGACGCCCCGCAGGGGCTGGTGCCGTCCTCCTTGGGCCGGTAGGTGATGGACCCGCTGGCCCCTTGGACGGTGCCTGCGGTGGAGAAGGCGAGGAACACCAGGGCGTTGCCGCTGTTGGCCGCGCCGGCGGTGTCGACGGTGACCGTCTGGCCGCTGGCGAGGATGTTGTCCGCCTTGCCGGTCCCGTACGAGGGCACCTTCATCGGGGCGCCGTTGATCGTGAGGGCAGTACCCGGGGCCCAGCCCGCGTCGCTGAGATCGCGGGCGGAGAAGCTGACGCCGCCGCCGTCGGCGTCGGCGCTGTCGTGGTCGGCGTCCGGGCTGATCGAGATGTTGTTGCGGCAGTCGGTCAGGTCGGTGAGCTTGCAGCTCGGGCTCATCAGGGCGATGCGGAGGGTGTCGATGCCGAGTTGGTGGCCGCCGGAGGAGGCGTTCTTGCCCGTGACCTTGACGGTGAGGGTGTGGACGCCCCGTGCCAGCTCGATCGGCTTGTCGTTCGCGCGCTTGGGCGCCCCGAAGTCGCGGTAGACGGTGGTGACGGAGGGGTTGTAGCCGTCGATGTCAGTGGCGAGCGCCGCTTCGGTGGCGGCGCCCTGGTCGAGGGTGAGGCTGTAGCGGCCGTAGTCGTAGGACTGCGTCAGGCTGGCGCCGAAGTTCCAGTATCCGGTCTGGGGCACTACGAACCGGAAGGTGGCCGTGTCTCCCACGGAGACGGGTCCTGCCAGCATGGCCTGCGTCTCATCGCCCCACCGCACACCGCCGTTCCAACTGTGCTGCGCGATGACCTTGGCACCGCCGTCGGCGGTCGTCCAGCTCGCGGGCGGCGTGCTCAGCGAGTCCTTCGTGTAGCCGTTGGCGAGAGCGCTGCCGTAGACGAACTCGGCTCGTGTCAGGCCTGCGTAGAAGGGGTGCTGGCCCTGCTGTGCTGAGGTGTGGCCGGCCTTGTCGACGGCCTTGACGTTCAGCCAGTGGGGGCCGACCGTGCCGGGCGCGAGGCGCACGGCTGCGAGGCCGGAGGCGCCGACCCAGTACTGCCGGCCGCGGACGACCGGCTGCCCCGGGACCCAGGGCTGGGGCTGCCGCTGCTCGCTCCACACGGCCGAGCCGAGGTCGCCGTCGAGGGAGAAGATGTAGCCGGCGATGTCGTTCGCGCCGGGGGCGTCGATGTTGAAGGTTCCCTGGTCGCTGTAGACACCGCCGTAGCTGTTGCGGGGGAAGTCCAGCGACGAGATCGTCGGCGTCGGCGGAGGCGTGGTGTCGACGATGAAGTCCTCCCACGGCGACCAGTCCGACCAGAGGTCGCCCTCCTCGCTGTGGATGGCGGCGTGCCAGGCGTAGGAGCCTTCAGGGAGCCCGCCGTACGTGTAGGGACCCCCGTTGCCGGTGTGCGCCGTCACGAGCCAGGGCGTGCGGGTCGAGGTGGGCTGGCCGTTGGACCAGTTCCAGATCTCGTAGACGCTCGCGACCTTCTCACCGGCGCTGTTGCCACCGGTGATCTGCATGGTCACGTCGCTCGAGTTCAGGTACCGGCCGCCGAAGGCGGTCATGAGGGGGGTGGTGCTCTGGCCGGGGTTGCGGTACGGCGTGAGGAAGTAGGTGACGGTCCAGTACGTCCTGGTGGGGTCGATCTTCTTCCACTGGTACTTGTCCGACTCGTTCTGCGCCTTCACCAGGAAGGTGTGGCGACCGCCGCCGGCGGCTCCCTGCGCGGCGCTCAGGACGTCGAACCACACCTCGCCGTCACCGCAGGAGTCGTTGCCCTTGCACGAACTCTCGGCCCGGAGGTACCAGGGGTCGCCGGGCTGGCTGCCCCAGCCCATGTTGCCCGGTATGTCCTGCGTGAGCCAGGCCTCGGTGGGCTGGGGGCTGGAGTCTGCGGCGTGGAAGAAGTACGGGCGGAAGGAGGCCGCGGTGACCTTTCCGGCGCCGCGGAATCCGTCGGTGTTCATGGTGAAGTACGACCGCGCGGTGGAGTTGCAGTACGAACCGCAGCCCGCCCAGTTGCCGAGGTAGCCGACGCGGGCCTCGGTGCCGGTGGTCGCCTTCCAGCCCATGCTGTTGATCGATGCCCAGCTCGTCACCGAGGGATTTCCCTGCCAGACCGGATCGATGTACAGCGGGTACACGACGTCCCGGCTCCGGAGCAGTGCCTTGTCCGGCGCGAGGGAGATCCGGTCGTTGCGCACGGTCATCGCCATGCGGGTGTGGTGCGCACGGGATCCGGGACCGCGGACAGTCGAGCGGGTCGAGGCCTCGGAGGCGGCCTTCGTGGCGGGCCCGCCACGCGCCGTGCCGCCTGCGGCAGGACTGACGGGCCGCTCGCCCGCGGAGTCCCACACGAGCGGCGGGTCGGCCCGGAAGACCGTCCGGCCGGCCTTGTCCGTGGCGACCACGTCGCCGCTGCTGTTCTCCGTGAGGGTCACACCCCGGGTGTCGGCGCCCAGCTTGAGCTGCGCAACGGCCGGGTCCGATGCGGCCTTGGGCGTCTTGACGACCAGGACGTGCCGGAATCCGTCGGCGTTCGCGGTGACGGCCAGGTCGACGTCGGGTAGGACCGAGCGGTACGTGGCGGTGTCACCCGTGACGACGGGCGCGGGGAGCCTGGTGGGCCAGGAGAGGGAGATCTTCTTGCCGTCCCGGACCATCGACACGAGGGGTCCGTCGCCACCGGGGGAGAAGGACACCTCGGTCACGACGGCGGCCGGTGCGAACCGTCCGTCCGAGCGCCGGCCGAGCGTGGTGTCGACGGGAACCCACCCGCGGGCCTTCTTGACGCGGACGGGCTCGGCGTTCTGGGTCATGGTGAAGGACCCGTCGGGGTTCGCGACGGTCCGGGCGTTCGCGGTGGTGAGCGCGTCGACGGGCGCGGCCTTCCCGGCCTTCCTGGCCCGGACGGATGCCGCCTCCTGCGCCGCACGGCCGGGCGGGATCCTCCGGATCTCGTGCCCGGGCGCTCCTCCGGTGCCGGGGTTGCGCCCTGCGGACGCGGCCTTCCCGCCCTCGGGTCGCGGGTTGGGCTGCGCCGGCGGCAGTTTCGGTGCCGCGCCGGGCGACGGCACGGCGTGCGGCACGGGCCCACCGGTCGTCGCCGCTGCCGGCGCCGCGGCCCCTGCGAGCAGCCCTGCCGTGAGGGCGGCGACGGTGATACCCGAACCGGATCGGAGCAGGCCGCCCATTCGCGACCTCCGGTCGCGGACATGTCTGAAGAAGGCCATGTGGCCGAATTCCCCCCTGTTGGGGCGCGCCGACTTCTCCGGCCGCGCCCGAGGTCAACATTCTGCGTTCCTTCGGCCGGAAGTCGCCTTGCACCCAGGGCGAGTTCACTGCAAGCGAACAGCCATCTGTGGAGCATTGCGGGATCTTGTCGGATTTTGGGAGGCAGAAACGAGACGCACGACCCCCGGGGTGAAATCGGCACGCCTGTAAGGATGTTGCTTGATCGCAACCTCTTGTGAACAGGAGTAGGTCTCCATGGGGGAAAGAACGTCCCGCCGACTCAGCCGAAGAAAAAAGGGGGTGTTGGCTTCCGCTTCCGTCCTGGTGGCCGGCGTACTCCTGGTCCCGGGGGTGACCCCGTGGTCATGGCCAGGCCAGCGCAATACATCGGAGGCCCTTCAGGGCGACCGACTCGAATACAGCCTGAGCAAGCCGGGTGAACTGCCACGGCCGGCCGAGTACCGTACCTACGACCCGACTCGCGCGCGGACTTTGCCTTCCGCCGACTCGGCAACCGTCGAACTGCACGCCGCGGCAGGTGAATTCAAACGGAATCGACCGGTCCGCGCCGGAAGGCTTCCTATTCTGCTCGCGGACAGCAGCAGAACGCCCGACGGAAAGGGGAAGTCACCCCTCCGGATAAAGGTGACGGCAGCCGCCACCGGCAAAGCACAGGCCGCCGGGATCCGCGGCCTGCTTTTCTCCCTGGAAGCCGAGGACGGAACCAGGGCGGCCAGAACCGCCACCGTCACCGTCGACCCCGCCTCCTTCCGGTCCGCTTACGGCGGCGACTATGCCTCCCGGCTCCGCCTCGTCCGGCTGCCCGCCTGCGCGCTCACGACGCCCGAGCGGCCCGCGTGCCGCGAACGCACACCGGTGAAGACCCTCGCCGGTACGGCACTCAGCGCCGACATCGCCATGGGAACCACCCGTTCGGCAGCCAAGGGCGCCTCCGCAACGGCCGGCACGGGCCCCGTCGTCCTGGCCGCCACGGCCACCGCGGCCGGTGCCGCGGGTAGCTACCAGGCCACGTCCCTCTCGCCGACCGGTACCTGGACGTCCGGCTCCAACACGGGCGGCTTCACCTACACGTACCCGATCGTGGTGCCCGCCGCCGCCGGCGGCCCCACTCCGGACGTCTCGCTGCACTACGACTCCTCCCTCCAGGACGGCCGTACCGCCGGCACCAACAACCAGTCCTCATGGCTCGGGGACGGCTGGACCTCCGGCGAGTCGTACGTCGAGCGCAGCTACCGGCCCTGCACCGACGACTCCTCCTCCGGGGCGCCGTCCGACTCCGGAGACATGTGCTGGGGCGGACAGGTGCTGAGCCTGTCCCTGAACGGCACGACGACCCCGATCGTCGCCGACGGCAACTCCTTCCGACTGCTGTCCGACGACTCCACCACTAAGGTCGAACGCCTGACCCTGACCGGTGGGGCCTCCAACGGCACGCGCAACGGCGAGTACTTCAAGGTCACCGAGAAGGGCACCGAGTACTACTTCGGCCTCAACCAGCTGCCGGGGCATGCAGCGGGGAAGGAGGAGACCGGGTCCGCCTGGACCCTCCCCGTCTACCGCACGCCCGAAAGCGCTTGCCAGGGCACGGACTTCGCTTCCACGGCCTGCCAGCTCGGCTGGCGCTGGAACCTGGACTACGTCGTCGACCCGCACGGCAACGCCACCGCGTACTACTACCAGCCGGAGACCAACCGCTACCGGGCGGCCGGCACCTCCACCGGCAGCCCCTACACCCGCGGCGGATACCTGCGACGCATCGACTACGGCATGACGTCGGCGACCGTGAACACGACGACGGCGCCCCAGCAGATCGTCTTCCAGGTCGCGGAGCGCTGCATACCGGGCACCCCCGCCGGAGCCACCTGCGGCGAGGGGGAACTCTCCACCGCCCGCGCGTCCTGGTGGCCGGACGTGCCCGCCGACCTCGACTGCGCCGCCGGAGCCGTCTGCTCCTCCTCGTCGCCGTCCTTCTGGTCACGCAAGCGGCTGACCGGCCTGACCACTCAGGTGACGGTCGGCGGTGAAACCAAGCCCGTCGACAGCTACGCCTTCACGCACTCCTTCCCCGACGGCGGCGACCACGCGCCCACGCTGTGGCTCCAGAGCATCAAGCGCACCGGCCTGGACACCACGGCCGACAGCCCCACGTCCGTCGAGATGCCCCCGACCGACTTCGGGAAGCCGGCCCAGCTGGCCAACCGGGTGGGCACGGTGACGGAACAGCCCGCGATGTTCCACGACCGCATCCAGGCCATCACCACGGAGACCGGCGCGAAGATCACGGTCGACTACAACCCGGCCACCTGCACCCCGGCAAACGTGCCCGCCGACCCGGCGGCCAACACGATGCCCTGCTTCCCCGTCATCTGGCAGCCACCGGGCTACAGCTCGAAGCAGAAGGACTGGTTCCACAAGTACACGGTGGCCTCGGTCCGCACCCAGGACCAGAACACCGACAACCAGGACGGCACGTACCCGAGCCTGCTCACCACCTACCGCTACCTCGGCGGCGCCGCCTGGCACCACGACGACTCCGACTTCACCACCGCCGACGCCCGCACGTACAGCCAGTTCCGCGGCTACGCGGCGGTGGAGACCCGCACCGGTGACACCGCCGTCTTCCACCGCAGGAACGGCGACCGCGTCGACGACCAGCTGACGAAGACGAAGACCGTCTATTTCCGGGGCATGTCCCGCAACACCAAGGACGGCACCGGCGGCACCCCGGTCACTCTGTCGTCCGAGGACAACCGCTTCAGCTACGAGGACCGCGACGAGCTCAGCGGCCTGCCGTTCGAGGAGACCACCTACCTCGGCGACACCAACACCGTCGCCACCACCAAGGTCTCCCTCCCCACCACCCTCGGCCCCACCGCCACCCGTACCCGCACCGGCCTGCGTCCCCTGAACGCCCTCATGGTCCGCACCGCCCGCGTGCACGAGCGCGAGGCCGTCTCGTACGGCTGGCGCGACACCGAGAGCGCCACCTTCTACGACACGACACTGGGCAGGACCACCACCGGCATGCCCGTGCGCGAGGTCGACCGGGGTGAACCGACCGCGGCCGGCAACACGGCCGAGTGCACCTGGCGGTACTACGCCGTCAACGCCGACAAGGCCATGGCCCTCGAAGCCGAGACCATCACCACCGCCCAGGACTGCAACGGCCCGGACGACACCCGCTCCGGCACCCTGCTGTCCCACAGCCGCACCTCCTACGACGGCCACGCGTTCACCCGTGAGGGCCTGTCCGGCGGCACCGCCCCCACCCGGGGCCTCGCCACCACCCAGGAGGTCGGGAAGACGGCGGCCGGATCCGAGGCCGCGTCCTTCATAGTGGCCTCCCGCCAGAGCTACGACGGCCAGGGCAGGCTGGTCTCCGAGACCCGCACGCCCGACTCGACCGCGCCCGACGGCAGCAGCCTCGCCCGCACCGTGACGACGACGTACACGCCGGCCACCGGTCTGCCCACCAGCGTGCAGACCAGGCAGCAGGTGACGGGCGGCGCCTCGCCGACCTACCACGTCTCCACCGACACCCTGGCCCCGACCCGGGGACAGCCGGTCGAGAAGATCGACATCGCGGGCACGCGCACCAGCCTGCGGTACGACGGCCTGGGCCGACTCGCGGCCGTGTGGCTGCCCACCCAGGCGAAGGCCGCCAACCAGCCGGCGACCCGGCGCTTCGAGTACCGGATCAACCAGAACGCGCCGAGCGCAGTCACCTCGTCCACCCTGCTGGAGAACGGCTCGTACGCGAACAGCACGGAACTCTTCGACGCCCTGCTGCGCAGCCGCCAGACCCAGTCGCCCGGTGACAACGGCTCGATGGTCGTCACGGACACCCAGTACGACTCGCACGGCTGGACCGTCCGCACGAACAACCGCTACACCCTGGCCGGGTCCCCCGTGCCGACCGTCGTCCGGGTCGCCCAGAACGACGTGCCCAGCAGTACGGTCACCGACCACGACGGCCTCGGCCGCGTCACCGCGACGCACGAGGAGTCGGCCGGGAAGGTTCCCGCCGGCATGAGCACTGCCATCGCCTACACGGGCGACACCACCGTCACCGTGCCGCTCGCCGGCGGGGTCGTCACCCGGACGGTCACCGACGCGCGGGACCGCCGCACCGAGCTCGGCCAGTACACCGCACCGCCCACGATGACGGGCAGCCCCACCACCGGCTACACCGCCGGCGGCGGCACGCTCGCCCGGACCGCGTTCACCTACACGCCGACCGGGAAACCGGCCACCACCACCGGTCCGGACGGCAGCGTCTGGACCTCGCAGTACGACCTCCTCGGCCGCCGTACCGTGCAGGACGACCCCGACGCGGGCCGAACCGTGTCCACGTACGACGACGCGGGCAACCTCGTCGCCACCAAGGACGGGCGCGACACCGAGATCGCGTACACCTACGACCTCGCCGGCCGCAAGGTGGCGGCGGTCGACAAGACGCACGGCAACTTCACCTTCGGCGTCTGGAAGTACGACAGCCTCCGGCCCGGCAAGCTGACCTACTCCGCCCGCTACGTGCCGGGGGTGAGCGGCGCGTACGCGGTCCACAACACCGGCTTCACCGCACTGGGCCAACCGTCCGGTACGAAGATCACCCTGCCCGCGAGCGAGGCGCCCCTCCCCACCACCTACTCGACGACCTACTCCTACTCCCCCGCGACCGAGCAACTCCTCACCGAGCGCGCACCGGGCGTCGGCGGCCTCCTCACCGAGGACGTCACCTACGGGTACACGCCGCTCGGCAAGCTCTCCGGTGTCAGCGCGACCGGTGTCAAGGCCACGACGAGCTTCACCGATGACGGGCTGGCCAAGGAGATCACCTACGGGACGTCCGACAACCCGGCGTCCACCAACTATCAGTACGACAAGCAGACCCGCAGGCTGCTCCGGGCCATCGTCCACCGCAGCCAGTACCCGAACCTCGTCGACGACACCGCCTACGCCTACGACCCGGCCGGCAACCCGCTCTCCGTCACCGGCTCGGCGACCGAGACCGGTGCGACCGTCACCGACGCGCAGTGCTTCCAGTACGACGCGCTCGGCAGGCTCGCCGAAGCGTGGACGGCCGGCGCGACCTGCCCGGCCCCCGGATCGGCACCGGCTGACATCGCCTCCGGCCCGGCCGCATACTGGCAGTCCTTCCGTTACGACCCCGTCGGCGTACGGACCTCCTCCGTCGACCACGCCACCGCGGGCCAGACGGGCGACACCACCACCACGTACACCCACGGCTGCACCGGCAACGCCGCGCAGTGCCCCCAGGGGCCGCAGCCGCACACCCTGACCGCCACCGCCCTCAGCGGCCCCGGCGGCAGCGCCAGCACGTCCTTCACCAACGACAAGACCGGCGCCATGACCTCGCGCGCCCCCTCCACCGGTACCGCACAGGACTTCACCTGGGGGCCCGAAGGGAAACTCGAGCGCATCGCCCACGGCAGCACCGACACCCGGTTCGTCTACGACGCCGACGGCAACCAGCTGATCCGCCGTGACCCGGGCAGCACCACGCTGTTCGCGGGCAGCACCCAGATCGTCGTGAACACCGCGGTCACCCCCAAGGTGATCAAGGGTGCCATCCGCGGCTACGGCATCGGCGACAAGCAGGTCGCGGTGGCCTCCACCTTGCCCGGCGGCGGCGTGCACTACACGGTCGCCAACCTGCAGGGCACCGTGAACCTGACCCTGGACAGCACCACGCAGGCCGTCTCGCGCAAGCGCTACAAGCCGTACGGCGAGACCCGCGGCACGGTCACGGGCTGGCCGGACCCCTCACGCGGATTCCTCGGCGCGCCCGTCGAGGCGACCGCCGGCTACAGCGACATCGGGGCACGCAAGTACGACCCGGCTCTCGGCCGCTTCCTCAGCGCCGACCCGCTCTTCACCCCGGACGATCCCCAGCAGTTCGGCGGCTACGACTACGCGGGCGGCAACCCGGTGACCCGGAGCGACCCGAGCGGCCTGATCGCCTACGACGACGCGACCGGCTCCACTGCCGGCTCGGCCGCGCAGCTCCAGCAGAAGGTCAACACCGTCCGCGCCGAACCCGAGTACAGGGACGACTTCGCCCCGTTCCCCTGCGGCAAGCTCTGCAAGACACTGGGCTACAAGTCCGAAGACGACGAGGGGTACCGGAACCTGATCAAGTCGTTGGACCACCCGCGCAAGATGGAGTTCAACGCGAAGCCCCAGCCCGGCTGGAACCTGGGCAATCTGAAGCCGCTCAAGCCGGTCTGGGACCATGCGTTCGTCGGCGGCTCGGTCTGCAAGAAGGCCTGTATCAACGTCAGCCTCCAGCAAGGTGACCTGAGCGTCAACGTGACCTACGGAGTCACCAAGGACTTTCCAAAACTCCCCAACCGCGGCCTTTTCGGTGCGATTCCCGGTGGAGACCTCATGGGCGCGTCCGCGGGCTGGAACACCGCCACCCCGGCGGACGGCGCGACCCAGGTCGGCGCCGCCACCGCAGCCTACGGGCCCTACGGCGCCACGTACGCGTACCAGAGGAACGCGCAGGGGAAGTCCTTCCACCAGTTCGGGTGGGCCGGCGGCCGGGGTTACACCCTCCAAGGCCCGCCCATCGCCGGATTCACCGTCAGCAGCCAGGGCACGAGCTGGTTTGCCCCCTGGAAGAAGTAGCAGCGCCCCGGTGATCCAGGAGGCGACCTCCCCGTACGCGGACAGCCCGTCACGCCTACCACCACGGTGACCTGGCACACCCCACCTACCGGCGGGCCCCGACGAAGTCGGGGCCCGCCCTCGTGCGCGGCCCACACCTTGGCCCGACGTCAGGTCGGCGCCCCATGGCGGACGGCGACCCCACATACCGTGTCCGGCCGCCCGCCACGCCGGTCCACGAGACCGCGCCGCTCCCCTACATCCCGGCACCCCGCTCTTGCGAGTCCCTCTCGAGCACAGCGCCCGCGGCGACGGGGGCGCTGCCGATCGCCTACCGGGGCAAGTGCGGGGCAGGAGTACCGCCATGCGGGGCGCACGCGCACTTCTATCGCGCCGGATGGCTCTGCGCCGACCACCAGCCGCCGCCGACGGCAAGGGCCACCTGCGGGAGTCTCCCCATCAGGCCACTCGCAGTGGATTCGTCCGTGGTCTTCCCTCCGAGCCGACTTCGAGCCTCGCAAGCCCGAACTGGCTGCGCAGACCCGGTGATCACTCGCCTTCGTCCTCGGCGAGGTGCTCCGTGAGGCGCTCCAGGGATTCCACCGAAAGGGCCGGAGCTTGTTGCAGCCAGTGATCAAGCATTCCGCTTCCGTCATCATGCCTGGTCGACCTCCTGCCAGCCCTACGGAGTTGAATCAAACTCCGCACATTCTGCTTTTGGAGGCTATAAGCAGTCGGGCATCGACCGAGAGACCCACAAGATGATGCTGGAGCACTACCAGCAGACGAAGAACATGCTGGTCAGCTACTCCCCGAAGAAGCTCGGCTTCTTCTAGGGACGCAGCCATTGCTGCTCAGTCCGGCTCGCACCCCTGCCGGACGGGGGTGCGGGCCGCTGGGTAGGAGCTGCGGCCTCGGTGTCCGGGAGGGCGTCGTCCCGCAGGCCTCGTGGGTCAGGCTCGCAGGTAGGCGAGGACGGCCTGGACCCTGCGGTGGGCCTTGTCCGTCGGGGGCAGGTCCAGCTTGGTGAGGATGTTGCCGATGTGCTTGCCGATCGCCGCGTCGGAAACCACCAGCTCCTTCGCGATCGCGCCGTTGGACCTGCCTTCGGCGATCAGTGCCAGCACCTCGCGTTCGCGCGGGGTGAGCTGCTCCAGCGGATCGCGGCGGCGGCGCAGCAACTGGCGCACCACTTCGGGGTCGACCACCGTGCCGCCGTCCGCCACCTCGTGCAGCGCTCGTACGAACTCCTCGACCTGGCCGACCCGGTCCTTGAGCAGGTAGCCGACGCCCGTTCCGTCGCCGGAGTCGAGGAGTTCGGCGGCGTACGTCCGCTGCACGTACTGGCTGAGGACCAGGACCGGGAGCACGGGGTGCTTCTCGCGCAGCCGCACGGCCGCGTGCAGCCCTTCGTCCTGGAAACCGGGCGGCATGCGGACGTCCGTCACCACGATGTCGGGGGCATGCTCCTCGACAGCGGACATCAGTGCCCGCGCGTCCCCGACGGCCGAGACCACCTCGTGGCCGCAGCGGCTGAGCAGGCCGATGAGTCCTTCCCGCAGCAGCACGCTGTCCTCGGCCAGCACTACCCGGAGCGGTCGGCCGCCGTGGTCAACTCGCAAGGAAACTCCACACGCAACAGGGTCGGTCCGCCCGGCGGACTGGTCAGGGCAAGTCTGCCATCCAGGACCGATACCCGGTCCGCGAGACCGGTGAGGCCGCTGCCCGCCGAGGGGTCCGCGCCGCCGCAGCCGTCGTCGCGCACTTCGAGGAACAGGCGTCCGTCGCGATGGCCGCCGCTCACCTGCGCGCGGCCGGCCCCGCTGTGCTTGGCGACGTTGGCCAGCGCCTCGCAGACCACGAAGTACGCTGCGGACTCGACCGGCTCGGCCGGCCGGCCCGGCAGCTCGAGGTCGACGTCGACGGGGACCACGCAGCGGTCCGCGGCGTCGCTGACCGCGGCGTGGAGGCCGTAGTCCGTGAGGACCTTGGGGTAGATGCCCTGAACGAGCTCGCGCAGTTCCGCGAGCGCCTTGCCCGCCTCCTCGTGGGCCTTGGCGAGCTGGTCGGCGAGCGGGCCGGGCGGGGCGTCGAGGCGGGCCAGCCCGAGGGCCATCGTCAGGGCCACGAGGCGTTGTTGGGCGCCGTCGTGCAGATCGCGCTCGATCCGGCGCCGCTCGGCATCGAAGGCGTTCACCAACCGGGCCCGGGAGCGGGCCAGTTCGAGCACCTCGGCACCGAGCTCGCCCTCGCGGGAGGCGATCAGCAGCCGGGCCAGCTCTGCGCGGGCGCCCGCCGTGGCGCCGAGCACGTACGCGCCCAGGCCCATCAGGATCAGGCCCAGTACGGCGACGCCGAACGCGGTCGGCCAGGTGGTGACCGTCCACTGCTTGAGCACCTTCACCTCGTGGCCGTCGCCGACCGCGGCCATCAGCAGCGGGGTGGCGACCATGGACAGGGGGAAGAGCAGGGCGACCGTGATCGCCAGGGCGTCGAGCGGCCACAGCAGCCCGGCGAACAGCAGTGCGTACCCGAGCTCCCGCCAGGTCCCCCGTTCGCGCAGCCGGGTGGTCAGCCAGGCCCACAATCCCGGCGCGGCCGGCACCTGGTGCCAGCCGGATGCCGGGTTGCGGTCGATGAGGCGCAGTCTGCGCCGCTCCACCCAGGCCACCGGGATGCCGCTGAGGGCGACGACGACGAGCAGGGGCAGCCCCACCAGGACGACGGCGAGTGCACCGCAGACCGCTGACACCGTCACGATCCCCAGCAGGGTGGCGATACCGGTCACCGTTCCGGTGAGCAGGTACGCGGCGGCGCGCCAGGGCCAGGCCGACAGCAGGAAGCCCGGCCGGGACATGGCCTGCCACACGTTTCGAGGGTGCATGTGCATGACCGTAAGCGGCCCCACCCGCCGGGTGCCATCGGTCCCGGGCCCGTATCGGGGGTAGGCCTGGCACTACCCCAAGTCTCGTCCGGGCCGTACTGCGCCGCGCGGGGCTTCCGCGGTTTCGTGGAGGGACCGACGAGCCGAGGAGCAGGTACTGGTGGTCAGACGTATGAGCAACGACGCGATCCGATTGCGGTCCGTGACCCGGCGATACGGCTCGGGCGGCACCTCCGTCACCGCCCTCGACGAGGTGTCGCTCGCCTTCCCGAGGGGGACCTTCACCGCCGTGATGGGCCCGTCCGGGTCAGGCAAGTCGACCCTGCTGCAGTGCGCCGCGGGCCTGGACCGGGCCACGTCCGGCTCGGTCACCGTGGGCGACACCGAGCTGACCGGGCTGAGCGAGACCAAGCTGACCCTGCTGCGCCGCGAGCGCATCGGCTTCGTGTTCCAGGCGTTCAACCTGCTGCCCGCGCTGACCGCCGAGCAGAACGTGGCCCTGCCGCTGCGGCTGGCCGGCCGCCGTCCGAAGAAGGCCCAGGTGCGCGAGGTGCTGGAACAGGTCGGGCTCGCCGACCGTGCTCGGCACCGCCCGACGGAGATGTCCGGCGGCCAGCAGCAGCGGGTCGCCCTGGCCCGCGCCCTGATCACCCGCCCCGAAGTGCTCTTCGGCGACGAACCGACCGGCGCGCTCGACTCGCAGACCGGTCGCGAGGTGCTGACCCTGCTGCGCGGCATGGTCGACCGGGACGGCCAGACGATCATCATGGTGAGCCACGACCCCGTAGCGGCCTCCTACGCCGACCGCGTCGTCTTCCTCGTCGACGGCCGGGTCAACGGTGAGTTGAGCGGCGCCTCCGCCGGGGACATCGCGGCGCGCATGACCACGCTCGAGGCGGCGCCGTGCTGAGCACCACGCTGCGTACCCTGCGCACCCGTTGGGTCACCTTCGTCGGCAGTTTCCTCGCCGTCTCCCTGGGCGTGGCGCTGATCGCCGCGATGGGGCTGGCCCTGGCGTCCTCGCTGGACGCACCCGACCGGGGGCCGGAGCGGTTCGCGGCCGCGCCGGTGGTCGTCAAGGGCCGGGACACCCTCCAGGTGCCCACCCCGGTCGGCGAGCGCAGCCAGAAGCTCGCGCAGCCGCGGGCCGTGCCCGAGGACGTGGTCGCGAAGCTGCGGGGCCTCGGGACCGTCGTCGAGGACCGGTCGTTCGCCGTACGGGCCGAGGGCGGGCCGGCCGGCCTGGTGGGCCACCCCTGGTCCACGGCGGCCTTCGCGCCGTACCACCTCGACGCCGGACGCCCCCCCGAGGCCGCGGACGAGGTCGTCGTCACCGGTGACTGGGCCCGTCCGGGCACCGGGGTGCGGACCGACCGCGGCACGGTGCGCGTCGTCGGCACCGTGGCCGGGCTCGGCATCGAGAACGCCGTGTTCTACACCGACACCCGCGCCGCCGAACTGTCGCCGCGCAGCCGCCAGCTCGTGGTCGACGCCGGTGCGGCGGCCGTGCGCAAGGCGGTACGCGGCAGCGGGGGCGTCCAGGTCCTCACCGGCGACGCGCGCCGGTACGCCGACGCCGACCCCGACCGGGACAGTGCGGCCCTCACCGCGATGAACGCCATGTTCGGCACGGCCGGCGGCGTCACCGGGTTCGTGTCGGTGTTCGTGGTGGCCTCGACCTTCGCGTTCGCGGTGGCCCAGCGGCGCCGCGAGTTCGGGCTGCTGCGCACCGCCGGGGCGACCCCGGGCCAGATCCGCCGCATGGTCCTCCACGAAGCGCTCGCGGTCGGTGCACTCGCCTCGGCCGCCGGCTGCGTGCTCGGTTCCTACCTGGCTCCGAAGCTCGCCGAGTGGGCGGTCGGCCAGAGCCTTGCGCCCCGATGGTTCACCATCGGCGACTACGCCTGGCCCTACCACATGGCTTTCTGGACGGGCCTGTTGGTGGCCCTGTGCGGCGCGCTGGCAGCATCCTGGCGGGCCGGGCGCACCGGTCCCACCGAGGCGCTGCGCGAGGCGTCCGTCGACACCGGGCCCATGACGTGGGGCCGCCGGCTGTTCGGCGCGGCCCTGCTGGTCACCGCCGCCGTGACCCTGGCCCTGGCCCTGGTGACGAACCCGGGCGACCTGCTGCAGCGCAAGACCTACGTGAGCCGGCCCATGCTGCTGATCACCGCGGTCGCGCTGCTCGCACCGGTGCTGGTGCGGCCACTGGCCCGGCTGGTCGCCTGGCTGCCGGCCCGGCTGCCGGGCGCCGGCGGGATGCTGGTGCGGGAGAACGCCGCGACCGGGGTCCGCCGCACCGCCGCCGTCGCGGCGCCCGTGCTGGTCACGGTCGCGCTGGCGGGCTCGCTGCTCGGCGCCGCCGCCACCCTGAACGGGGCGAAGGCGACCGAGGTGCGCGAGCGGACGGCCGCCGACTTCGTGGTCACGCCGGCGGGCGACGCCGGCTTCGGCGAGGCGACGCTGCGGCGGCTTCGAGCCGTGTCCGGTGGCGAGGTCTCGGCGAGCTCGTCGAGCGCCGTGTACGTCCTGGAGGACGGTGTGGCGCTCATCAGGTCCGATGCCCGGGCCGTCGAACCGGGACCGCTCGCGGCGACGACCCGCCTCCCGCTCGCCGCGGGGACGGTGGGCGGTCTGGACGACGACTCGATCATCGTCAACGAGGAGTGGGAGAAGCACACCGTGGGTGAGCGGGTGGACGTGTGGCTGGGTGACGGCACGAGGAAGTCCCTGAAGATCGCCGCGGTCATGACCACCGGCACCGGCGACAACGGCGCGTACGTCACCCCGCGCAACGCCCCCGCGGCGCCCGTCGACCGGGTCGACGTACGCCTGGCGCACGGCGCCGACGCGGACACCGTGGCTGCCGGTCTGCGTCAGGCGGTGGGGGCGTCGGGCGGGGAGGTTCTGACCAGGGGAGCCTGGGTGCGGGCGAGGTATCCCGAGAGCAGCCGGACGACCCGGACGGGGTTCTTCCTGGTCCTGGGGATCGCTCTCCTGTACACCGGCATCTCACTGGCCAACACGATGGTCATGGCGACCTCCGACCGGGTCCGCGAGCTGGCCGTGCTGCGGCTGGCCGGCGCCACCAGGTGGCAGGTGCTGCGGCTGGTGGGCGCCGAGGCGCTGATGGTCGTCATGGTCGGCGGACTGCTGGGAGCGCTGGTCGCCGGGCTGAACCTGGTGGGCATGTGGGGCGCGCTGGGCCTGCTCTCGGTGTGGACGTCCCTCGTGATCCCGTGGGGGACGCTCGCGGCGGCCCTGGGTGCCTGCGCGGTGCTCGCGGTGATCTCGGCGATCGCTCCGGCCGGCCTCGCCCTGCGCCGCAGAGCGGTGGAACTGGCGGGCGTACGCGAGTGACCACCGACCTGCGCCGCCCCGGCGGCCGCGGCAGCGCGTGAGCCGGAGCGCCGAGGGTCCGCGGAAGGGGTCCGACAAGGCGTCTTTTCGTCCTCTTGACGATAGGCGGGGGGATGGTTATCGTCATGGTGACGAGATCGAGGGGGTTTCTCATCGTGGCCGACATCACGCGGCGCTTCGGCTGGCGTCATCTGCGCTCCGCGCCCACCACGCACATCCGGCACCACAAGCGAGGGCGTCTCGTGCACGACGGGCGGGGGCTCAGCTTCTGGTACCGGTCGCTGTCGGCGGCGCTGTCGGAAGTGCCGGTCGACGACCGGGAGTTGGCCATGGCGTTCCACGCCCGCACGGCCGACTTCCAGGACGTCACCGTGCAGGCCACCGTCACCTACCGGATCAGCGATCCGGGTGCGGCGGCGGACCGGCTCGACTTCTCCGTGGACCCGGACAGCGGGAGCTGGCGCGGTGCGCCCCTGGAGCAGATCTCCACCCTGCTCACCGAGACCGCGCAGCAGCACACGCTGGACGTACTGGCCCGGACCCCGCTGGCCGTGGCCCTGGTGGACGGCGTCGCCTCGGTACGGCAGAGCGTCGCCGCCGGTCTCGGCGCCGAGCCCCGGCTCCCGGACACCGGCATCGACGTGGTGGCCGTGCGCGTGGTGGCGATCCGGCCCGAGGCCGAGGTGGAGCGCGCCCTGCGCACCCCGGCCCGCGAGCAGATCCAGCAGGAGGCGGACCGGGCCACCTACGAACGGCGGGCCGTGGCCGTCGAGCGGGAGCGGGCGATCGCCGAGAACGAGCTGGCCAGTCAGATCGAACTGGCCCGGCGCGAGGAGCAGTTGATCGAGCAGCGGGGCGTCAACTCCCGGCGCGAGGCGGAGGAGAGCGCGGCGGCCGACAGCGTGCGGACCGAGGCCGAGGCGGCGCGCAAGGTCCGGCTGGCGCAGGCGGAGGCCGCGGCGGCGCGCGAGACGGGATCGGCCAGGGCCGAGGCGCAGGCGTCCTGGCTCCAGGTGCACGACGAGGTCGGCGCGGGCACGCTCTACGCCCTGGCGGCGACCCGGCTGGCGGAGAACCTGCCGCGCGTGGAGAGCATCACGCTCACTCCGGACGTGCTCACCGGCCTCCTGAGCAGGCTCGGGCGCCCGGACACCGGGGCGGATGCGTGAGCCTGGCTCCCCGGGCGGTGCTCGTGCACCGCAGGACCGAGTACGAGGAGCTGATCGACCGTCATGGGACGCACGGGCAGGCGGCGTTCTTCCTCTCCAGCCGGGGCCGCTCGATCGACGACGTGGTCGGCCGCCACGACCGGACCCGGCGGGCGCTGCGCGAGGTGGCGGCGGCGGTACCGCTCACCTGGCGCAGCTCCCAGGTGGAACGGGCGGACCTGGACCGCTTCCTGTTCGCGCCGGAGGACGTGGTGGTCGTGGTCGGGCAGGACGGCCTGGTGGCCAACACCGCGAAGTACCTCGCCGGGCAGCCCGTGGTCGGCATCGACAGCGACCCGGGGCGCAACCCCGGAGTCCTGGTCCGGCACCGCTGCACCGACGCGGCCGCCCTCCTGCGCGCCGCGGCCGGCGGGGGGCCGACGGAGGACCTGACCATGGTCGAGGCCGTCGCCGACGACACCCAGCGCCTCCTCGCGCTGAACGAGATCTACCTGGGCTCGCCCGGCCACCAGACGGCCCGCTACCGCCTGGGCCCGGACGGCGAGGACGGTCCGGGTGAGGCCCAGGCCTCCTCCGGCGTGCTCGTCGGCACCGGCACCGGCGCCACCGGCTGGCTGCGTTCCCTGTGGCTGGAGCGCGGCGGCACGGAGCAGCTGCCCGCACCGTCGGACCCCCGGCTCCTGTGGTTCGTCCGCGAGGCCTGGCCGTCGCCCGCGACCGGCACGTCGAGGGTCGGCGGCCACCTGGACCGGCGCGAGGGGCTGCGGCTGACGGTGGAGTCGGACCGGATCGTGGTCTTCGGCGACGGCATGGAGGCGGACGCCCTCCAGCTGACCTGGGGGCAGAGCGTACGCCTGGGCATCGCGGCGACGGCGCTGCGCCTGCTGACGTGAGAGCGCCCCGCCCGGCGGGACGTCTCATCAACTCCACCAAATGCATGCGGACTTGACTCACCGGTCAGTAACATCCGGTCGGAAGTGACACCTCGTCAGAACCGTCACCCCGAAAGGGTCTCCTGCATGCGCCGGACCTCCCGCCTCGCCCCCGTCGCCCTCGCCGTGGCAGCCCTTCTCCTCGGCGTCCTGCCCGCGCAGGCCCAGGCCCGCCCCCACCGGGCTCCCGACCGTGTCACCGTCGGCGACCGCACCTTCATCACCGACGGCCAGGGCCGCGCACTGCAGTGGCGCGGCTTCAACCTCGCCGACAAGAGCAGCCGGGGCGCCGAGGCCTTCGCCGACATCCACGAGAGCGACCTCCGGTCCATGGCCGCCAAGGGGTTCAACCTCGCACGCCTGGCGTTCTTCTGGGACGACCTCGAACCGAGCCCCGGTCACTACGACCGCGGCTACCTCGCCAAGATGCGCCGCATCCTCGACTGGGCCGACCGCTACCACGTCAAGGTCGTCCTCGACGCCCACCAGGACGTGTACGGACCGCACTTCGGCGCCCGGGGCGTGCCCGCCTGGGCCACGCGCGACGAGGGCCTGCCGTTCTGGCCGATCCCCGAGGACTGGTTCTCCGAGTACTTCGAGCCGTCCGTACAGGCCGCCTTCGACCACCTCTACAAGGACGCCGACCTGCGCACCGCGCACGCCCGGATGTGGACGACGGTCGCCGCCGCCCTGGGCGGGCACCCCGCGCTGCTCGGCTACGACCTGATGAACGAGCCGTTCGCGAGGTTCCTCGAGGGCGAGGACCTCCCCGCCGCCGCGGCCCGCTTCGAGGCCGGCGAGCTCACCGAGATGTGGAACCGCCTCGCGCGCGCCGTCCGCCTGGTCGACCGCAGGTCGTGGGTGTTCGTCGAACCCACCGTCATCGTCGGCCTCGGCATACCCACCCGGTTGGGGGCCATCGACGACCCGCATGCCGGGTACGCGCCGCACTTCTACGAGACCGCGATGGAGACCGGCGGCGACTACGACCCCGACGGCCCCTTCATCCCCGCCTACGAGGCCGCGATCGGCGACTACCCGGCCCGCCACCGCATGCCGGTGATCGTCGGCGAGTGGGGCGGCAACCCGGACGTCGCGCACGGCAGCCGGTTCGTCACCGACATGACGGCCGCCCTGGACCGCTTCTCCAGCGGCTGGACGTGGTGGCAGTGGTGCAAGGGCGGGGGCTACTGCTTCCTCGACCGGACGGGCGCGGTGAAGCCCAACGCCCGGCTGCTGGTCCAGCCCTACGCGCGGGCCGTCGCGGGTGACCCGCTCGGCTTCGCGTACGACCCCGCCACCCGCACCTACACCCTCACCTTCCGCACCCGCGACACCGCCGGGGGCCCCACCCAGATCACGGTGCCCGAGGAGGCCTACCCGGACGGTTACCGCGTCACGGTCCAGGGCCGCCACGCCGGGTGGGACGCCCACGGCCGGACCGTCACCGTGCACACCCGGGGCAGGAGCGGGACCACGTACACGGTCGCGATCAGCCCGAGGTAGCCCGCCCGCGCGGTCACGGCGGCCCCGGTTCCGCCGCGAGCGCGTCCAGCACGGCCGCCGCGACGTGCCGTTGACCGGTGGGGGTGAGGTGGACGCCGTCCTCCTCCCAGTGGCCGTGCGCGGCGGCCCGGGTGTCGACCGTGACCTCGGGCTCGGTGAGCAGGAGGTCCGCGACGGCGTCGAGATCCGCCCCGGCCCAGCCGAGACCGGCCCGCCGGAAGTGGACGTACTCAGCGACCCGACCGGGATCGACCCCGGTCGGGGTGAGCCAGACCCAACGGGCCCCGGTCCGCCGGACCGCCAGGTCGCGCAGGGCCCGCAGGGCGCGGCGGGTCTCGGCGGCAGAGACCAGCGGGACCCCGTCCAGCCGCTGGACGTCGTTCGCCCCCAGCATGCACAGCACCCAGTCGGGCCGCTGGAACGCGAGCGCCGGGAGGTTCGCCAGCGCCTGGGTCGTCGTACTGCCCGTCACGGCCAGGTTCGTGCAGCGCACCCCGTCCGGGAGCAGGTGGCGCAGGATCTCGAACCAGGACAGCCGGTCGGCCGTGGTGCTCTCCCCCACGGCCACCACGTGCTCGCCCGGCCGGAACGGCAGGCCGGCCAGGCGTGCCGCCGCTCCCGGTTCGGCCGCGAGCGCGGCGGCGGCCGCCCGGTTCCTCGCCTCGAAGTCGTCCAGGCGCGTCCGGTAGCCGGCCGGGTCGAGCCCGAACAGAGCTCCGAGCGCGGCCTCGTCGGGGGCGGGGCCGAGGTGCCGCAGGACCTTCTCGGGCTGGTGGAAGCGGAGCATGCGGGCGGCCGGGTCGGGGGCGGCGGCAGCGGTGGCGCTCGTCATGGCGGTCAGCCCTCCGTACGGACGCGGCGGCGCGGCAGCAGGAACCCGGCCGCGATCAGCCACAGCAGGCCGGCGAACCGGGCGACCGGCAGCAGCGGGGCGGCCCCGTCGGCCAGCAGGACCAGCGTGGACAGTTCGGCGACCGCCGCGACGGCCAGTCCCGCCCAGGCCAGGGCGCGCGGGAGCAGGCCGGCGAGCAGCCCCGGTACGGCGATCCCGGCGACCAGCAGTCCCAACAGAACGACGTGACCGGGTCCGCCGAGCCCGAAGGCCAGGTACTGGAGGGCCCGGACGACATCGCCGTGTCCGGCGACCTCGGGCCGGGACAGCACCCAGGTGACCAGCCCGGAGCAGGCGAGGAAGGCCGAGGCGAGGACGCCTCCGGCGAGCGCGATCGTGGCGCCGGGGGCGCGTACGCCGAGCTTGTGCAGCCGCGCCGAGACGGTCGCGGCGTAGATCGCCAGCGGCACCGCCGCCGCGAACTGCAGGGCTCCGGACAGGCGTACCGCGTCGGTGTTGTCGCGGAAGTACGAGGTCACCGTGTCGGTGGCGCCGAAGGGCGAGGGGAAGGCGTCCCCGCCGGCGAGGAGGGTGCTGAGCACCAGCCCGGTGAGGAAGAGGGCGGCGAAGACCACCGCGAGGACGCCGGGCGGCGGCCCGGCCTGCGGGTCCCGTCGGCTGTGCGGCTCTCGGGCGGCGGCGGCGGTCTCTGGGGTGGCGGTCACGGCAGAATCCGTTCTCTGAAGTTAATCGTTCACCAAGGAGAATCATTTCGCGTGGCTTACGATAGGCCGGTGACCAGCTCCCGGCAACCGCATACGACGGACTCCGCCCCGGCCACCCGGCCGCGCGGGGCCGCCTTCCTGCTCGCCCAGCTCGGCGCGCACGCCGCCGGACGCTTCGCGGAACGCGTCGGCACGCTCGGACTGACCCCGGCGGACGTCGGGCTGCTGCGCATGATCGCCGGGCAGCCGGGGCGCAGCCAGCGGGCCCTCGCAGAGGACCTGGGCGTGGTCCCGAGCCGCGTCGTCGCGCTGATCGACGGTCTGGAGGGCAAGGACCTCGTCGAGCGACGGCGCAGCGCCGAGGACCGCCGCAACCACGAGCTCCACCTGACGGCGGAGGGCAGGCGCACCCTCGGCGCGGTCTCCCGCGCGGCCGCGGCCCACGAGGACGCCCTGCTCGCCGCGCTCGACCCGGAGCAGCGCACGCACCTACTCGACCTGCTCGAACGCGTCGCGGCCGAACAGGAACTGACCCCCGGGGTCCACCCCGGCTACCGCACCCGCGGCTGACGGCCGGCCGCCGTCCCACCGCGCTCGACCACACCCAACAGGGTTGATCCCACAGCGAGTTGGCCCCCGCAGCGAGTTCACTCTCCGCTCTATCGTGGGCACGCTGGGTGGGGCATAGTGGCGGCAAGGGGAGTTCGGATGTGGGGGGTTGTTCCGTGATCGATCAGGCCTACGTTCAAGCCGACGACAAGACCACGCCGGCGGTCAAGGACATCAGGGAGCGGATCGCGACGGCGGTGGACGCGACCACCGGGACCGCGCTGGCACGGCTGACGTGCTGGCTCCAGATGCCGCAGGACGTCACGTTCGCCAAGATGGTGGACCCCGACTGCAAGCCGCGCGCCACGAGGGTGGGCGGTCTGCTGAGCGGGGAGGGCGGTCTGTACGAGCCCGCCGACCTCTCGGTGGCCCTCGGTGTCCCGGCCAAGTGGGCCGCCATCGACAAGGCCCTGGCGGCCGACCGGGCCGTGTTCGTCAGCGGCTCGACCGGACACGTGGGCGGGGACAAGAGCAAGTTCCTCAACGACCGCGGCACCGGATTCCACGTGATCGTCTTCCTGGCCGTCGGGAAGGAGTCCGACGGACGCGTCTACTACCTGGGCCTCGACCCGGACGTCAGCGCCACGAAGGAGTCCCGGGAGGCGTGGGAGGGCCTGGTCAAGGTCAAGAGCGTCGAGACGAAGCCGGCGGACTTCACCGCCGAGAAGAGCGTGGAGCTCGTCAAGGCGATGATCCTCGGCACCGCGGACGGCGGCTTCGGCCCGCTGGTCCGCAAGTACTACGTCGACACCACCAAGGCCTTCCCCAAGGTCCTGCGCGGCTGAGCCCGTCCACTGCGCCCACCGGCCCCGGCGAAGATCCTCTCGCCGGGGCCGGTGGGCGTGGGCTGCGGTGTCAGGTGCGGGTGGGGGGCTGGTGGAGGTCTTCCGGGTGGGTGGTGTGGTGGACGGCCTGGGCGTGGGTGATGGTGCCGGCCGCCATCAGGGCGTTGAGGCTGGATTCCAGGGTCTGCATGCCGTCCCGGTGGCCGGTGGCGATCATGTTGCGGATCTGGCGGCTCTTGCCCTCGCGGATGAGGTTGCGGATCGCCGGGGTGCCCACCAGCACCTCGAAGGCCGCCACCCGGCCGCCGCCGGTCCGCGGGATCAGCGTCTGGTTGAGGATGCCCACCAGGGTGTGCGCCAACTGCAGCCGGACCTGCGGCTGTTGTTCGGCCGGGAAGACGTCGACGATGCGGTCCAGGGTCTGCGACGTGTCGTTGGTGTGCAGGGTGGCGAAGACCAGGTGCCCGGTCTCGGCGATGGTGAGGGCCGCAGAGATGCTCTCCGGGTCGCGCATCTCGCCGAGGAGCAGGACGTCGGGGTCCTCGCGCAGGGCCGAACGCAGCGCGGCGGGGAAGGAGTCGGTGTCGGTGCCCACCTCGCGCTGGTTGACCGCCGAGCGCTTGTGCCGGTGCAGGTACTCGATCGGGTCCTCGATGGTGAGGATGTGCACCGAGCGGTGGGTGTTGACGTGGTCGAGGAGCGCCGCCAGGCTGGTCGACTTCCCCGACCCGGTCGGCCCGGTGACCAGGACGAACCCGCGCGGCAGGCCGGCCCACCCGGTGACGACCGGGGGCAGTCCCAGCTGCTCGGCCGAGGGCACGGTGAACGGGATGATCCGCAGCGCCAGCGCGGACGCGCCGCGCTGCACGAAGGCGTTCCCGCGCAGCCTGGCCTTCTCCCCCCAGCTGAACGCGAAGTCGACCTGCTTCTCCCGCCGGAAGCGTGCGGTGAGTTCGGGGCCCAGTACCCCGGTCACCAGGCGGTCGGCCTCCGGCTCGGTCAGCGGGGGACCCTCGACGGGCACCAGGGCGCCGTCGACGCGCAGGAAGGGCGCCGATCCGGTGGTGAGCAGCAGATCGCTGCCGCCCCGCTCCCACAGCTCACCGAGCAGGTGGTCGATGGTCGCGGAACCCGGCCCGGACATGGTGGTCTCCAAGGTCTCGTGCGTGTCGTACGTGTCTCGCGTGTCGTGCCTGTCGTGCCTGTCGTGCGGGTCATGCCTGTCGTACGTGGCGTACGCGTCGTGCGTGTTCATGGCAGGACCGTCCACTGCCTGACGGTCGCGGCATGGCCGTCGAAGGAGACGGCGGCCTGGACCAGGGGCCCGGACAGCAGGGCGATCCGGGTGCCGCCGAGGTGGGCGGTCCCGCCGCCGCTGCCGGCGGTCACGGTGTACGTCACCGTCAGCCCGTCCAGTTGGGAGGCCCGGGTCAGGCCGCAGGGCGCCAGGTCGACCTGGTCGGTCACCGGGTCGCTCGAACCGGTGCGGACCGGGACGGTGAGCGGGTCGGCGGCCGTGCAGGTGCTGCCGGTGAACTCCACCGCCAGCCGCAACGACCCCACGTCGCCGTCCTCTTGGTGCGCCACCTGGAGGACGGCGTGGTCGAGCGCCGCGGTCGCGGCCGGGGCCGGCGGGGCGTAGCCGCCGAGCGTGACGGCGGCCCGGCCCCCGCCGGGGACGGTCGCCGCAGTGACGTCGACGGGAGCCCCGGCGGCCGGGGGCGTGAAGCCGGTGACCGCGGTGGCCGAGTCCGGTCGTGCCGTGACCGCCGGGTAGGTGGTGAACTGCACCGGCTCCGGCGGGATCCCGATCACCGGACGGCGGTACCCGGGGGCCGGGGTGATGCCGAGGGCGATGGTCCGGGCGATGATGCCGCGGGTGACCACCTGGGAGTCCACCCGGCTCATCGACAGGTCGACCGCGCCGGTCGGTGCGTAGACGGTGCCGTTGACCAGCAGGCGGCTGTGCCCGGTGGCGGTGTCGGCCCCGTCGGTCGACTTCAGCAGCGGGCACGGGCGGTCGGCGGTGAGGCAGCCGGACAGCGGCCGCAGGGACGGGGCCCGGAAGGCGATGTCCAGCTCGACGCCGTCGAGTCGGAGGGCGGCGCCGGTGCTGTCCTTGCCCAGCCGCGCCGTGTACCCGACGGCCAGTTCGGCGAGCTGGTCGGCGGTCCTGACCCCGCAGGCGCCGAGGTCGACCTGGTCGAGACCGAGCGCCCCCTCGCGGGTGGTCAGGGGGTGCGGCGCGTCGCAGGCGGTACCGGTGCCGGAGACGGTCAGCCCGGTCGTGGGCGGGGTGGCCGAGGGCGCAGGCGGTGGCCCCGGGGCGGGCGGTGCCGGGGTGGTGTCGTCCTCCTGGTGCGCGACGCGCAGGACGGCCTTGTCGAGGACCGCGCCCGCCGGCAGCGGCAGCATGGTGAACGCGCCGAGGCGGAGGGAGGCCGACGCGGTGTCCGCGGCGAGTGCGGCGGTGGCGGCGGTGCCGTCGATCGCCTCGGCCTGCTGCGGATCGGTGAACGCGGCGGCGTCGGGGGTGCCGGTGCCGTCCGCCGTGGTGGGTCGTACCGAGAGCACGGGCCGGTAGGCCAGTTCCAGGGTGATGCCGTCGAGTCGGTCGGTGGCGGCGGTGCTGCCGGCGCCGAGGGCGGCCGTGTAGGTCACGGTCAGGCCGGTCAGCTGGGCGGGATCGGTCAGCCCGCAGCCGGCCATCAGGTCCACGGTGTCGGTGGCCAGGGCGTCCTGATGGACGCCCAGCTGCTGCGGGGTGCTGCAGGAGCGGGGCAGGCCGGGTCCGGCCAGGGTCACCGCGACGGTCGGCGGCGGCCCGCCGGCCGGCCCCGGCTCGTCCTGGTGCGCGATGTGCAGCAGGGCCCCGTCCAGGACCGCGCCGGGCGGCACCGCCGGGGTGTCGTACCCGCCGAGGGTGAGGGCGGCGGTGGGCGTGGTGACCGGGTCGAGCACGGCGCGGGCCGTGTGCGTGCCGTCGATCGCCTGGGCGTCGCTCGGGGAGTCGAACGTCGTCGACTGCGCGCTCAGCGCCGGCCGGGCCGGCGGCGGGTCGTGGACCACCTCGAGCCAGACGCCGTCCAGGGCGTCCGTGCCCGCGGAGCCGTCCGCCTCCAGTGCGGCGGTGTAGGTGACGGTCAGGCCGGTCAGCCGGGCCGGGTCGGTGATGCCGCAGGCGGCCAGGTCGATGCGGTCCTCGCCCGGGCCGGGCCGCGCGGTGAGCGGCCGGTCGGCACACCCGCCGCCGCCCGCGGGGGTGACGGTGATCCGGGGGGCCGCCGCGTCGCCGGTCTCCCGGTGCGCCACCCGCAGCACGGCGGACTCGATCCTCGACCCCGGCGGGAAGGGCAGCTGGACGAAGCCGCCCAGGGTGAGCGACGCGGCCGGGGCCGCCTCCGTCAGGTCGGCGGCGGCCACCGAGGGCTCCGGCTGTTCGCCGATCTCCAGGGCGTTGCCGGCGGCGGTGAACCCGCTCGACGCGGTCACGGCGGTCGGCTTGAAGGTGGTGGGCGTGCGGTAGGCGACCTCCAGCCGGATGCCGTCCAGGCGTTCCGTGGCCGCGCCGCCGTGGGCGTCCAGGGTGGCGGTGTAGGTCACCCGCAGCCCGGCGAGCCGGGCCGGGTCGGTGAGCCCGCAGGCGCCGAGCAGGTCGATCGGGGGATCCTCGGTGAGCTCCGGGTGCCGGGGCAGCCGGTCGGTGCGGCAGGTGTCCTCGCCGACCGCGGTGGTGGCGGTCACGGCCCCGGGGTCGGTCAGGTCGCCCTCGTCCTGGTGCCGGATGCGCAGCGTCGCGCTCGTGATGACGGAGCCCGGCGGCACCTTGGGGGTGAAGCCGGCGAACTGCACCGTCGCCGAGCGGCGGCTCACCGGGTCGAGGACGGCGTCGGAGGTGCAGCCGGCGGTGCCGGTGGGCTGCGGGCAGCCGGGCGGGGTGGGCCGTTCGCCGGTGGTGAGGGCCTGGCCCGGGGCGGCGAAGCCGCTGTCGGTGACCACCGCCGTCGGCTTCAGCGTGTGGACCGGCTTCGGCGGCTGCACTCCGTACACCGCCACCTGCTGGGCGTCCGGGGTCACCGGGGCGCACAGTTCGGCGTGGCCGCGGTCGACCTGGAGGCGGCTCTCGCCGCCCATCATGACCTGGACTCCCTCGGGCCGGGTCCGGTCGCAGCCGCCCGGGGCGGGGACGGTGGGACGGGTGGCGGCGCCGGGGTGCCAGCCCGCCGGTGTGCCGCCGACCACACTGACCGTGGGGTCGTCGACCGTCCAGGCCGCGGGGCCGCCGGTGAACGTGAAGTCGAAGTAGTAGAGGCCGGGTTGCAGCCATACGACGACGTGCGGGCAGTCGCCACCGGTGAGCCGGGTCAGGGCGCGGGCGTCGTCGTAGGAGCCGGGCGCCAGCTTCACCAGCCAGGAGCCGGCGGCGGGGCAGGCGGGCACCGTCCGCCGGACCGGGACGGCCGTGGCGGGCGGGGTGAAGTCCGGGTCGCCGCCCACGGCCTCGTCGGCCGGGGCCGGCGGGGTGTCGTCGGCGCAGCCGTGCGCGTACGGCGCCTGGGTCGCGGGCAGTTCGGTCTGCGACACGGCGCGCGAGCAGTCGCCCACGGCGGACACGTCGCCGGAGACGGTCATCGAGGCGCCGGGGCCGGTGGTGATCTTCGAGTGGGAGAACACCCCGCCCTGCACGCGCAGTCCGGGGGTGCGCACCGCGAGGCCGTCGTCGGCGGTCCGGCCCAGGCTGAGCAGTGCGTGCTGCGGCTGGGTCGCGCGGGTGGCCCCGGCGGAGGCGTTGAGCGGGTCGCAGTGGACGGTCATCTGCCGGCCGTTGACCGGCGGGGCGGTGTAGTCCGTGCACGGGTTGCCCTGCGAGAAGTTCTTGATCGCGAGCTGGGTGGCCCCGTCGGCGCTGTACGCGCGCCTGCTCTGGTCGGCGTAGGCGACCGTGGCCTTGAGCCCGGTGCCGACGAAGGCCAGTACCGAGACGGTGAGCAGGCCGAAGACGACGACGAAGACCAGCGCGAGGATCAGCGTCGCGCCCTGTTCGTCCCGGCGCGCGCGGCGCGGGCTGCGGCGGCCGGTCATGAGGCGCCCGCCCGTCGGACGGCGGTCAGGGCCGTCGGGGGCGTGCCGGGGTCGCTCTGCACGGTCAGGGTCACCTCCATGGGCGAGGTGCACGAGGTCTCGGCACCGCAGGTCAGCGTCACGGGACGGGTCGACGCGGCGGGGTCGAGCCGGCCCAGCAGCGTGGTCACCACGCCCCGGTCCGTGCACGTGACCCGCTCCAGGGCGGCCGTCGGCGGGTCGTAGGTGTAGACGATGTCGGTGCCGGGCCGGCCGAGGTGGACGATCACGGCGGTGACCCCGCAGGCGGGGGCGGTCGTGACCTCGTCCGCGCCGTGCACGTCGCCGTAGAAGTAGCGGCCCAGGGCGCCGAGCGCGCTGGTGGCCGCCACCCGCTTCTCGGTGCCCGCGGTGACCCGCAGTCCGAGGACGATCGCCTGCGGCAGCAGGGTCGCGATGATGCCCAGGATGACGATCGTGACCAGCAGTTCGGGCAGGGTGAACCCCGACTCCCGCTGCTCTGCGGGCTGTTGGGTCCTCATGACGGCATCGGCTCCCGCTTGACCACTTCGAGCGTGGCGTCCCCGACCGGGCGCGGGCCGGTGGCGTGCACGGTGAGCCTGACCTTCTGCACGCCACTGTCGGCCGCCGGGCAGGCCGGGCCGAAGGCACCCGTCCCGTCCCAGTACTCGACCTCGACGGTGAGGGTGAACCCGGCCGGTGGCGCCGGGGTCTCGTAGCCCCGGGCGCAGGACACGTACGGGGCGCCGACGACCGTCTCGGCGGCGCTGCGGACCAGCGAGTCGGCGCCGGTCACCTGCTGCTGCCTGACCGCGCTGACGATCGCGGTGCCAATGCCGCCGAGGATGGTCACGAAGGCGATGCCGATGAGCACCACGGCGACCAGCACCTCGACCAGGGTCTCGCCCTCCTCGCCGCGGCCGCGCCGCGGACGGTGCGCCGGGCCGGTCACTGGACGCCGGCCTGGTCGTAGACGCCGTAGATCGCGGAGATGAGGGCGACGGCCACGAAGCCCACGACCACCCCGACCATGATCACCACGGCCGGCTCGAAGAGGCTGGTCAGCCGCTTGACCTTGTGCTGCAGTTCCTTCTCGTAGAACTCCGAGACGTTCTCGAGCTGTTCGTCGAGGGTGCCGGTCTCCTCGCCCACCCGCATCATCTGGGTGACCGCGCCGGGGAACAGCTTGGTACGGGCGATCGGCCGGGAGATGCCGCCGCCCTCCAGCATCTCGGTGCGGGCCGCGTCGATGGACCGCTCGTACACCCGGTTGTTGGCGCCCGCCCCGGCCAGGCTGAGGGCTTCCGGGATGGGCACGCCGGCCTTGATCATCGAGGTGAGGATGCGGCAGAAGCGTTCGATGACCATGTACCGGACCACGTCCCCGACCACCGGCGTCGCCAGCAGGAGGCGGTCCCGCAGGACCCGGCCCCGCTCGGTCCGCAGCGCACCGATCAGCGCCGCGGCCAACGCGACGAGCGCACCGCCGATGACGGGGTACCAGGCGGTGACGAAGTCGGTGAAGCCGAGCAGGATCCGGGTCGGCAGCGGCAGTTCGGCGTGGAAGGACGCGAAGAACACCTTGAACCGGGGCAGTACGAAGATGACCAGGACCAGGACCACGGCCAGCGCCAGCCCCATCACCAGCAGCGGGTAGGTCAGGGCCGAGCGGATGCTGCGCCGGCCCTCCACGTCGCGCTCGATGTAGCGGGCCAACTGCGCCATGACCACGTCGAGTTCACCCGTCGCCTCGGCCGAACGCAGCACGGACATGTAGAAGGGCGGGAGCGCCGCCGTGTGGACGGCCATCGCACCGGCGAAGCTCTCGCCGAAGCGCAGCGAGTCCATGACGGCCACGAGCACCTTGCCGAGCTTCTTGTCCTTGGTCTCGCCGCGGATGATCTCCAGGGCGTCCAGGATGGGCACCCCGGCCTTGATGAAGGCGGCCATCTGGCGGGAGAAGTTGCTCAGTTCGACCAGGTCGACCTTCTCCGCGGTGAGTTCGAGCTGCAGCAGGTTGCGGCCCGCGGCCTTGACCGACTCGACGGCGTAGCCCTGCCGGGTGAGGCTGTCGGTCACGCCCTCGACGCTGGTGCCGGTGAGCGCGCCGGTGGCGCGCGTCCCGTCCGGGCCGACCGCCACGTAGTTGAAGGTGGCCATGCCGATGCCTTCCTGGTTTCCGGTGTGAGAGGTTCGGGTGGTGGCCGCGGGCTAGAACACGTACACGCTGGACATGATCTCGGCGATGGTGGTGGTCCCCTCCTCCACCAGCCGGACGCCGCCGTCCAGGAGGCTGTCCATGTGCTGCTCGCGGGCGGCCCGGCGCAGGCTGTCGACGGGTGCCTTCTCGACCAGCAGCCGCTTGACCTCGTCGCTCATCACGAGCAGTTCGAAGACGCCGATCCGCTCCTGGTAGCCGGTCCGGGAGCAGAAGTTGCAGCCCCGGCCCTGCCAGAAGGCGGTGTCCGGCGATCCGCCGGCCTTGGCGAAGAAGTCCAGTTCTGCCACGCCCGGCCGGTAGGGCTCGCGGCACTGGTCGCAGATCCGCCGCACCAGCCGCTGGCTGACCACCCCGGCGACGGTGGAGGAGATCAGGAACGGCTCGATGCCCATGTCGGTGAACCGGTGCAGTGCGGAGCAGGCGTCGGCGGCGTGGATGGAGGACAGCACGAAGTGGCCGGTGAGGGCGGACTCGACGGCGATCCGCGCGGTCTCGGCGTCGCGGATCTCGCCGACCAGGATCACGTCCGGGTCCTGGCGGAGGATGGAGCGCAGCCCGGTCGCGAAGGTGATGCCCGCCTGGTCGTTGATCTGGATCTGGTTGACCGAGGGGAAGACGTACTCCACCGGGTCCTCGATGGTGGTGATGTTGCGCTCGCTCTGGTTGAGCTCGCCGAGGGTGGCGTACAGGGTGGTCGTCTTGCCGCTGCCGGTCGGGCCGCCGCAGGCGACCATGCCGTACGGGGAGCGCAGCAGCGACGCGAAGCGTTCGTAGGTCGCGGGGGGCATGCCGAGCTCGCCCAGCCGGATCAGCACCCGGTTGCTGTCCAGCAGCCGCAGCACCGCCTTCTCGCCCCAGATGGTGGGGGTGGTGGCGACCCGGATGTCGACCGGGCGGCCGTCGATCTCGGTGGTGATCTGCCCGTCCTGCGGGCGTCGCCGGTCGACGATGTTCATATTGGCCATGATCTTGATCCGGCTGACCAGGGACGGGCCCATGTTCTCCGGCAGGCTCAGGACGTCGTGCAGGGCGCCGTCGATGCGGAAGCGGACCCGGACCCGGTCGCCGTGCGGTTCGACGTGGATGTCCGAGGCCCGGTCGCGCAGGCCCTGGGTGAGCATGAGGTTGACCAGGTGCACGACCGGCGCGTCCTCGCTCACCACCCTGGCCCCGGCGGCGGCGCTGCGGAGGTTCTCGGTCGCCTCGAAGGCCTCGACCAGGCTGCCGACGCCGGCCAGCGCGCGGTAGGCGCTGTCGATCGAGCGCCGGATGTCCGAGGGGGACGCGATCGCGAGCCGCACCCGGTCCGGTGCGACGGCCCGGCCGAGCCGGTCCAGCAGGCCCGGGTCGCCCGGGTCGCCCGCCGCGACCAGCAGCACGCCCCCGGTCCGCTCCACGGCGACCACGCCCAACTCGCGGGCCAGCGCCTCCGGCACCCGGGCGGCCGCCTCGGGGTCCGGTTCGCTCTGGCGCAGGTCGGCGACCGGGACGTCGAGCCGGACCGACAGCGCCTCGATCAGGGACGGTTCGTCGACCATGCCCAGTTCGACCAGCAGGGCGCCCAGGCGCTTGCCCGAGGCCGACTGCTGGAGCAGCGCCTCGTCCACCTGGGCCGGGGTGATCAGCCCGCGCGCCACCAGCAGTTCGCCGATCCGCGGCCGCTGCTCCCCGGCGGGGGACGGCTGCGCGGCGGCGGAGCCCGCGGCCGGGGCCGGTACGCCGACCGGGGCCGGGTTCCCCTCCCCCTCGGGCCGGGTGCCGCCCTCGCCGGCCGGGCCGGTCGTCGCCCCGAGGCGCCGCAGAAGCCGACGGTTCGCCAAGGAACCCACCCCATTTCACGCATGCCGCCGGGCGACCGGTCCACCGGTCGCGGGCACATCCACAATAATGTCAACTACTGATTAGTCAGCGGGATACTACAACACGCCACAGCGCCGACGGTCGCACCGCCCCAGGGGTGGACACCCCTTGTGGGCCCCCCGCTCCCTACGTAGTCTACGGCTGATTAATCAAGAAGTTACTATCGCCCGGCTCTGCTCCTTCCCGGGCGCCGCAGATGGAGAAAGATGTTCACTCACCCGCAAGCCACGTTGCGTCAGCGAATGCGCACACCGAACGAGACGACGGAAGGGGGCTTCACGCTGATCGAGCTCCTCGTGGTCATCGTGATCCTCGGCGTCCTGAGCGCCATCGTCGTCTTCTCCGTCCGCGGCATCAACGACAAGGGCCAGGACGAGGCGTGCAAGACGGACAAGTCCACGATCGCCACCGCCGAGGAGGCCTGGCGCGCCACCGACGGCCACACCGGGTACGCCACCATGGAGCAGCTGTGGAAGGGGGGTCTCCTGTCGGCCGCGTCCCAGTGGTACGACGCCAAGCCCGACGGGACCTCGTACGCCATCACGCCGCTGCCGTCGAGCCCCTGCACCAGCTGATCCAGGTCCCCGCCGGACGCCGCCGGTAGGCGTCCGCCAGAAGGTCGAATCCGCCAGGTGGCCGCTCCGGCGCCACCTGGCGGACGCACGGAAGGCCCCCCTCGTGTCCATGCCCACGGCGCTCGCCGCGATCACCGGTCTGCTCGGACTCGCAGTGGGGTCCTTCCTCAACGTCGCCGTCTCCCGGGTGCCGGCCGGCCGCTCGGTGGTGCGGCCGCGCTCCGCCTGCCCCGGCTGCGGGACGCCGATCGCGGCCCGGGACAACATCCCCGTCGTGTCCTGGCTCCTGCTGGGCCGCCGCTGCCGCACCTGCCGGGTCCCGATCCCGGCGCGCTACCCGCTCCTCGAAGCGCTCACCGGGCTCCTCTTCTTCGCCGAGGCACTGCGCTTCGGCCGGTCGGAGACGCTGCCGGCCGCCCTCGTCTTCACCGCCGGGCTGCTGGCCCTGGCCGCCTGCGACGCCGAGCGCTTCCTGCTCCCGCTGCGGCTGGTCTACCCGACCCTCGCCCTCACCGCCGCCTGCCTGCTCGGGGCCGCCGCCGCCACCGGCCAGTGGCACCGCCTGGGGGTGACCGCCGCCTGCGCGGTGGGCGGCTTCGCCGTCTTCTTCACCCTGCACTGGATACGGCCGGCCTGGCTCGGCTTCGGCGACGTGCGGCTGGCCGGACTGCTCGGCACCGGACTGGGCTGGCTCGGGCCGTGGTACCTCGTCCTCGCGCTGCTGGCCGGCAGCCTCGTCGGACTGCTGGTGGGCGTCGGGCTGATGGCGGCCGGGCGGGCCACCCGCCGGACGCGGCTCCCCTTCGGCGTGTTCCTCGCCGCCGGCGCCATCGCCGCCCTCCTCGTCGGCGGCCCCGTCGTCCGCTGGTACGAGAGCCTGAGCGACCCGTACGCCACGGGTGCGCCCCTCTCCACGGTCCACGACCGACGGTAGTCAGCCGCTGCGGACCCCGGCCGCGCGCCGGTGCCCGGCGCCCCCTGCCCTGTACCGGCAGACCGGGACGAGCGCCATTGGTCCTCTCTACAGTGCCCCCGGCCGGACCGGCGTCACCGACTGGTCCATCACACAGCCGTTCGGCGGATCGATCGCCTACCCTGACACCATGGAGCGACCTGACCTGCCCCTCACCGAGTGGATCGTGCTGGCCCTGGTGGCCGAGCGGCCCAGCCACGGCTTCGCCATCGCCGCCCTCACCGCCGAGGGAGCCGAAATCGGTGAATTCTGGTACATCTCGCGCCCCATGGTCTACCGGTCGATCACGCGGCTGGTCGAGCGCGGGCTGATCACGCCGGTCGGCAGCGAGGAGAGCGACCGCGGTCCGCAGCGCATGATCTACGCGGCCACCCGCGCGGCGAAGACGGCCGTCACCCGGTGGCTCGTCGAACCGGTCCCGCACCTCCGCGACATCCGCGCCGACCTCGCGATCAAGCTCGTGCTGCTCCAGCGCCGTGAAGCCAGCCCGGCCCGGCTGGTCCAGGCGCAGCGGGTCGTGATCGACCAGATCGAGGAGTCGCTGCGGGCCAAGGAGGGCCCCAGCGACCAGCTGACCCGGGCGATCTACGACTGGCGCCTGGAGCACGTCCGCGCCGCGCACCGGCTGCTGGACGCCCTCGACGCCGATGCGCCGCAGCCGGCCGTCAAGGCGAGCTGAGGTCCGTGCCCCCGGCCCGCTCCCCGTGCGGGAGCGGGTACGCCGAAGGGCCCGGCGGTCGCGGTATCGCGACCACCGGGCCCCCGTTTCAGTACCGGTTCAGCACCGGCTCCAGCGCCGGTTACGGCACCTCGACGACCGTCTCGCAGGAGCCGCCGGAGGTGACCGAGTCCGAGCCGGGCAGCGTCGGGCCGCCGTTGCCGTCACCGGCGCACAGGTCCGTGCCGTTGCCGCCGGCGAGGGAGTCGCTGTCGGCGCCGCCGACCACGGTGTCGTTGCCGCTGCCGCCGGAGAGCGCGTCGTTGCCGGCGCCGCCCAGGATGACGTCGGTCCCGTCGCCGCCGGTGACGGCGTCGTTGCCGTCACCGGTGTCGACGTAGTCGTCGCCGCTGCCGCCCGTGACGGCGTCGTTGCCGCCGAAGGTGCAGATGGTGTCGTTGCCGCCGTTGCCGACGACGCTGTCGCTCCCGCCGCCGGTCACGATCACGTCGGCGCCACTGGTGCCGTAGACGACGCCGTTTCCGGAGATGGTGGCGGCGAGCCCGTGGCAGCCGGCCGAGACGGTGAGCGTCACGGTCGCGGTGTTCGTCTCGTCGGTGCCGTCGGTCGCCTTGTAGGTGAAGCCGTCGCTGCCGACGTAACCGGCCGTGGGCTGGTAGGAGAACGAGCCGTCGGCGTTGAACGTGAGGGTGCCGTGGGTGGGCGCGGTCACCAGCGACGCCGTCAGGGCGTTGGCGTCGGGGTCGGTGTCGTTGCCGAGGACGCCGGGGGCGGCGACGACGAGCGGGGTGTCCGCCCCGATGTGGCCGTACGCGTCGGCCACCGCCGTCGGCGGCCGGTTGGTGGTGTTGAGCAGCACCGAGGCGTCCTTGACGTACAGCGCCGAGCCGTTGCTGTTGGCGGTGACGACATCGGGACGGCCGTCGCCGTCGAGGTCGGCGACCGCGGCGGCCTGCGGGTTGCTCGCGCCGTTCAGGCCGAAGGCGAGGGGGCTGCCGAAGGCACCGGTGCCGTCGCCCTCGAGCACCACGACCTGGCTGGTGTCGGCGCTGGAGACGACCAGGTCGGCGTGGCCGTCGCCGTTGGTGTCGGCCACCGCCGCGGAGCTGAGGTTGACCCCCGCCGACAGGACGTTCGCGGTGCCGAAGCCGCCCGCGCCGTCACCGAGCAGGACGGCGACGCGCCCCGGGGAGCCGGGGGCCACCACGACGGCGTCGGAGTCGCCGTCGGCGTCGACGTCGGCCAGCGTGAGCCGGGACGGCAGGGTCACACCGGCGGCGACGCCCGCCGCGGCGGCGAAGCCACCGTGTCCGTCACCGGCCAGCACGGAGAGCGTGCCGGCCGCCGAGTTGGCGGTGACGAGGTCCAGGTGGCCGTCGCCGTCGAGGTCCGCGGCCGCGATGCCCTGCGGGACGGTACCGGTGCCGGTGCCGAACTGCGTCGCGGTGCCGAAGGTGCCGTCGCCGTTGCCGAGCACCGCGGAGACGTTGTTCGTGTTCGCGTCGGCCGTCGCGAGGTCGGGCTTGCCGTCCTCGTCGAAGTCGCCCGCGGTGACGTCCATCGGGAAGCGCGCCACGCACGGGTTGTCGCCCGTGGTGTCGCAGCCGGGCGTCGGGTTGAGCTCCACGGCCGCGCCGGTGCCGAGCGCGCCGGTGCCGTCGCCGAGCCAGACGAGGGCGACGTTGCCCCGCGCGTCCTGGCTGACCACGTCCGGGTGGCCGTCGCCGTTGACGTCCCGGATCACGACCGAGTTGAGGAAGACGCTGGAGACGGTGCGCGGCGCCTGGTACTTGGTCACGGCGCCGAAGGCGCCGCCGCCCGAGCCGAGGAAGACGCCCAGGCCCTCGGCCCGGATGGCCGTCACGAGGTCGGGGGTGCCGTCGCCGTCGAGGTCGCCGATCGCGACGGCGGAGCTGCCGCGGCCGGTGTTGTCCAGGTGCGCCGCGGTGCCGAGGGCGGTGGTGTCGGCGCCGGCCGCGGCGGCCGGGCTGGCGGCCAGGGCGACGGTCGCCATGGCGAGGACGAGCGTGGGAACCCGTCTGGGACGGCGGTTCTCGGGGCGCCGGCGAGTGGATCTGTTCATGGGTGGGGCCCCTCCTCAGGGACCGGTGAAGACGAGGTGGTGGGGCGGGGCCGCCGGCCGGGCGGTGTCCTTGCCCGGCCGGCGGTCCCTGGTCCAGTGCTCCGGATCGCCTAGTAGCCGTAGGCGGCGAGGGTGGACTGGATGGTGCCGTTGCTGTCCCACTTGTTGTTGAACAGGTCGTCCCAGGCGGCGGCCGCGCCGGCGTTGCCGCCGGTCAGGGCGACGCCGAACTGCTGGATGTCGCCGTAGCCGGAGTACGCGCTCGGGTTGACGTCGGTCCAGGTGTTGGGGTCACTGCTCGTGGTGCCGCTCAGCGAGCTGGAGTTCCAGCTCACGTTCATGATGTTCGACTTGGCGACCAGGCCGATCTGGGTGTTGCCGCCGGCGTTGGCCGTGACGGCGCCGCGCACCTGGCTGATGCCGGACTCCAGGCGCACCTTGCAGGCCGAGCCCGCGGCGTCGCAGGCGCTACCGGTGTAGACGTTCTGCCCGGCCCCGCTGGTGACCCAGGAGAAGCCGGCCTGGATCAGCGCCTGCTTGGAGGCGGCACCGAAGGGCGCGGAGGCCGGGTCGGCGACCGCGACCCGGCGCCCGCTCGCGCCGTTGACCCAGTTCACCAGCTGGCCCACGGTCGTGGGCGCACCGCCGGCGACCGGCGTGGCGTCACAGCGCGGCGACTGCGCCTTGCCGTTGCCGCTGCCGTTGGCGTCCGGGCCGAAGGCCAGCGGCGGGGTCGCGCCGTTGGAGGGGTCGTCGCCCTTCCCGGAGCCGGCCCAGCTGCCGCTGCAGCTGTAGATCGCCAGGTGGCCGATGGCCACCGGGTGCTTGCTCAGGAAGGAGCCGTTGCACTCGACGGTGCCGCTCGCCGTACAGGTGCCGCCGTCCGCGGTGGGGATGACCGCGTCCACGTTGGCCTCGTCGGCCGACAGGAAGGCGTCGATGTGCAGCGGCCCGTCGGTGCAGTTGTTCGACGTGGACGGGTTGCACGTGGTGTAAGGGCCGGCGCTCTTGAGCTGCTGGCGCAGGCTGCCCGAGGTGATGCCGCGCATGGTCGAGGTGTCGATCGCGGCCTTGTTCCAGTACCCGCCGACCTGCGAGGCGGCGTTCGCGCTGAAGGTGGTGAAGGACTCGAGGGACTCGATCGTGTTCTTCATGGCCTTCGTCGCGGGGTACATGTTGTTCGCGATGCCGACCTGCGAACCGGTCGTGGCGAGTGCCACCGGCGTCGCGGTGGCGACCAGCGCCGTCGCCAGGGCGCCCACCGCGAGCGCCTTCCGTACCCGGCGCATCGCGGTGCTGCCGGAATTCCGAGCGCTCCGAGTGAATCTGGGCCCTCGTTGCATCTGCTACTCCTTGTTGATCCGATTGGCGGCCGTTGCCGCCCGGGCACCCTGCCGGTGGGAGCGGGCACGGGTCCGCGGACTCCCAGGCATCTGTGCCGTTTCCGGCATGGCGGTGCCTCAAGCGCCTAGATGGTGCGCACTTGGGCACCCAGTAGTCAATCATTGACAACCGGACGGGCGGTGGATGTAATGCACGCATCCAGCCTGGAGCGGGCCGACAGTCGAACACCGTCGGCCCGCTGCATGACGTGAAGAAGGGGCTGGCGGCACGATGGGCAGAGGCGTCTTATGGCAGGTTTGAGCAGGTTGTCGCGCTCGCGCGCGACCAAATGGGGTGCGCTGGTTCTCGCGCTGGCCGCGGTGTCGCTGGCCGTCGTGGCGCTGGTCCGCGGCGGATCGGACACGGCCACCGCCGCCCAGCGGCCCGACCCCGCCTGGTGCACGCCGGGCACCCCGCGCAGCGCGCTCTGCCCGAACGGCAAGACGTTCGTGGCAAAGGACTACGCCACCCACGGCGATGCGTACGAATGCATCAACTTCGCCACGCAGGCGGACGCCCAGGCGGTGCTGCGGGCCGACCCCGCGGATCCGAACCGCCTCGACGACGGCGGCGGCGTCGCCTGCCGGGGCCTGCCGGCACCGCGCGACACCAAACCGGTGGTCGGCAAGGCCCAGCAGGCCGGGTGCGGTCCGGCCGACACCCGCAGCGCCCGCTGCCCGCAGCCGAAGCGCTCCTTCGACGCCCGCTCCTTCCTGCGCTTCGGCAACGACGCCTACGACTGCGCGGACTTCGCGAGCCAGGCGGACGCACAGGCCGTCCTGCGGTTCCAGCCGACCGACCCGAACGACCTCGACGAGGACGACGACGGCATCGCGTGCCCGGACCTGCCGGCACCGAAGGACGTCAAGACCGTGCTGCGGACGGCTCCGTGACCCGGCAAGGGCCCGCGCGTGCGGCCGGCCCGGAAGTGACCCACCAAGTGAAGGAAGCCCCGACCCTCATGACCCCCGACCCGCGCCCGTTCTCCGTGCGCTCCAGACGCCAGGACGGCTTCACGCTCATCGAGTTGCTCGTGGTGATCGTGATCCTCGGCGTCCTCTCCGCCATCGTGGTGTTCTCCGTGCGGGGCATCGGCGACAAGGGCCGCGCCAGCGCCATCGCCGCCGACGCCGCCACCCTGCGCACCGCGGAGGAGTCCTTCTGCGCGCGGCACGGGCACTACGGGACGTTCGAGGACCTGAGGGGCGACGGTCTGCTCGACAGCGATCCGGGCTACAACACGGTGGTGGTCGGCGAGGAGGACAAGTGCGGCCGGGGGCCGAAGTCGTCCTACGCGCTGCACGAGACCGCCCCGACGGAGAGCGGGGCGGACAGGATCCCGGTGGGTGCCGCCCCGGCCGACCTCGCGGTCGACGAGAAGGCCGACCGCGTGTACGTGGTGGCGAGCAGCGGCAACACCGTGACCGTGATCGACGGCAAGACGGACGAGCCGATCGGCGATCCCATCGGCCTGGCCGGCCTCGTCTCGACCCCGAGCCGGATCGCGGTCGACCCCGGCAGGGGACGGGTCTACGTCGGGGGCGTGAACGGCGTCGCGGTCATCGACACCCGGGCCGGCAACCAGGTGACCCGCATCGACGACTTCGACACCGCCGTCACCGGGCTGGCCGTCTCCCCCGAGAACGGCGAGGTCTACGTCGGCAGCGGTGTCTCGGGCAGCTCCAAGGTCGCCTACATCGCGCCCGGCGGTTCCTCGGCGACGACGGTCACGCTGCCCGCCGTGAGCCTCCCCGGCGCGGGCAACGGCATGGAGTTCTTCTTCGACCCCGGGCGCCACTCCGTGTACTTCGCGAAGCTGGGCATCGGTAAGGGCACGGCCCCGGCCGCCACCATCGGCCTCTTCAGGATCTCGTCGCAGACCCACGCCGTCGACATCACGGCGCAGTTCCCGACCACGACCTCGTGCAACCCCGGGTCCGACAACCTCTTCGTCGTCAGCAGCGTCCGCGGCAGCATCGCCGTCGACACCGCCCGCAACCGCGTCTACCTCCTGGCAAAGAAGTGCGTCCCGGACGCGTCGGGCGCGCTCAAGGCGGTCGCGACGACGATCGTGATCAACCCCGGCGACGGCACGTCGACACAGATCACCGACCCGGTGGGAGTTCCCTACACCCCCAACTCCGTCGTCTACAACCCGGCGGCGGCCTCGGTCTACGTCTACCTGACCGGCGGGCCGACCTGCAACGGTGACGGCGGGCGCATCGACGTGATCGTCGGCGCGAGCGCCACCGGCCAGATCGCATCCTGCGCCGTGTCGTCCACCGATTCCGGGAATTCGGCGCACAAGTTCGCCCTGCTCAAGAACTACAACAGGGTCTTCGTCGCACAGCAGAACTCCGGCACGGCGCCGGGCGGCATCGGGGTGGCCGACGGCAGCACGCTGCTGACGCAGGAACCGCTCGGCACGGGCCGCGCGTTCGGCGCGGTCGCCGTGAACAACACCACCTCGAAGGTGTACGCGGTCGACCCGAAGAACAACCAGGTCGCCGTGTTCCGGTCGGGATCGGCGTGACCATGATGCAGACACAGCCACTCCTCCTCCCCCGGCGCCCGGGCCACCGCCTCCGTCCGGCTCGTCGCACCTCCCTCGCGACTGTCGGCCTGCTCGCCTCGATCGTGCTGACCGCCTGCGGGTCCGGCGGCGGGCCCCCGGCGCGCGCCTTCGACGTGGCCCCGTACCTGCACAAGGGGAACGTGGCCGACTGCCCCGCCTTCAAGGCCCAGGCCGACGCGCAGGCGGTGCTCCGGGCGGACCCGCTCGACCCCAACGACCTGGACCGGGACGGGGACGGCATCGCCTGCCCGGACCTGCCCGGGCCGAAGGACGAGAAGGAGGTCCACCGCGACTTCATGACCGACAAGGACGGCGCCCCGATCGTCGCGCCGGCCGAGCCCTCGGCGGGGTGACCGGGACGACCCGGTATGTTCTCCAGTCGCAAGGACTCCCCGGAAGATGACGAGGCCGCGATGAGTGAACCGACCAAGCCCGAGGTCGTCGTACCGGAGGGCGCGGCCCCGGCCGAGCTGACCGTGCGGGACCTTGTGGTGGGCGACGGTCCCGAGGTGAAGTCGGGCATGGTCGTCCGGGTCCACTACGTCGGGGTGACCTTCGCCTCGGGCAGGGAGTTCGACGCCTCCTGGGACCGGGGCGAGCCGTACAAGTTCGCCCTGGGCAGCGGGAAGGTCATCAAGGGCTGGGACCGCGGGGTGCGCGGGATGCGGGTCGGCGGCCGGCGCGAGATCGTCGTGCCGCCGCGCCTGGGGTACGGCGACCAGTCGCCCTCGCCACTGATCCCGCCGGGCTCCACCCTGGTCTTCGTGGTGGACCTGGTCGACTCGTACTCCCGCACGACGGGGTGGAGCAAGGGCGGCTGAGTCCGCCCGCCGACGGCGCCTGCACCAGGTACCCGCCCGGCAGGCGCCGTCGTCGTGCTCACTCCCCGAGGAGCCGGCGGGCCTCGCCGAGCAGCCGCAGCAGCTCGCCCCGCGAGGGGTCGTCCGCGGCCTCCGCCTCGGGCCGCGGCGCGCGCGTGACCAGGACGTCCAGGGCGACCGCGGCCTGCCGGGCGAAGAGCCCCAGCAGGTCCAGCTCCGGCAACCCGGACCGGGCCTGCGGCGAGGGGTCGAGCACTTCCAGGACGCCCAGGACCCGGCCCCGGCGGATGAGCGGGGCGGCCATCAGCGCGTCCGGGACGTACCCGGTGGACTCGGCGATGTCCCGGTCGAAGGGGGTGCCGTCGCGCAGGTCGTCGACCACCATCGACTCCCCCGAGGCGGCCACCCACCCGGCGATCCCCCGCCCCGCCGGGAACCGCCGGCCGACCAGGAACTCCTGTCCCTGACCGGAGACGGCCTCGAAGACCAGCTCGTCCGCCGGGGCGTCGAGGAGCATGATGGAGCTGGCCTGCGCGCCGAAGATGGCGCGCGCGGTGTCCACCACCGACTGCAGGAGTTCGGCCACGGCCGGATCCGCCGGGGGTGTGGCGGACACGACGGGGGCGATCGTCTGAACCATGAGGGCTTCCCTTCCGGCGCCGGTCGTTACCGGCGTCCGTGGACACGGACGTTGGCTGCGGACAGGTACAGGGCGTTCTTCAGCTGGAACGGCGTCAGCCGGGGGCCGCTCGAGAGGATCCGCGCGCACAGGCCCGCGATGAACGGGGTGGCGTAGCTGTTGCCCGAGCTGCGGATCGAGGTGCCGCCGAGCCAGGCCACCTGGACCTTCTGGCCGGGGGCGAAGAACTCCACCGGTGGCTCGGGGTTGTAGAGGTGCAGGTCCGGGTCGTCCTCCTGGTGGCTGCCGACCGAGATCACGGAGGAGAAGCGCCAGGGGAAGCTCTCCACGCGCGTGTTGTGCGCGGAGGCGACGATCACGGTCTGCTGGAAGTACGCCTCGTCGGCCAGCCGGCGCAGTTCGTCCACGAAGCGGTCGTGGGTGGTGGACAGGCTCAGGTTCACCACGTCGAAGCGCTGGCGCACGGCCCACCGGATCCCTTCGAGCAGGACGTCCCCGCTGCCGGAGAAGCGGTCGCCGAGCACCCGGATGCTGGAGATCTCGCAGTCCGGGGCGGTGCGCCGGATGATCCCGGCGCAGGCGGTGCCGTGGCCGCAGGCGTCCCCGTCCTCGGTCTCCTCGACGTGCACCCCGTCCTCGTCCTTGAAGACCCGCCAGGACCGGTCGACCGGGCCGACCATCGGGTGGTCGAGCTCGATCCCCGAGTCGACGACGCAGACGCGTACGCCGCGGCCGGTGCCGCCGAGCAGGCCCTCCTCGGGCGGGTCGGGCGGGCCGTCGGCCTCCACGGGTACGTCCGCGGGGCCGCGCCCTCGCAGACCCCAGGTGAGCGCGGGGGCCGGTTGCTGCGCGGTGGTCATCGTGGTGCTTCCTTTTCGGGTCCGGTGACGCGTACGGCGGGGCCGTGCCCGGGCGGGCCGTCCTGGCAGCGGGCGGCCACCGCCTCGGCCCGGCGGACGGCGGGCAGGTGGCCCTTCGCCTCGAAGTGGCGGCGGGCCCGGCCGGCCGCCGCGGCGGCCTCGGCCGGGCGTCCCAGCGCCAGTTCGGTGCGGGCCAGGTCGAGGGCGGCGGTGCCCTGGACGAGGGGCGAGTCGGTGCGGGCGGCGGTGGCCACCGCCCGGGCGGCCAGCCGGGCGGCCGTCGCGGCCCGGCCGCGGGCGGCCGCGATCCGGGCCCGCAGGCCGTCCAGGTCCGCCGACTCGGCCCGGG